>DAIOUO010000030.1:11195-17062 GCA_036759485.1 Geminicoccaceae bacterium
CTGCGCGATTGGGAGCTCGAGGCCGGCTACGTGCTGACCTGCCAGAGCCGGCCGCTCGCTCAGGCGGCGTCGTAGTCGACCGCGAGCCGGTCGGTCTTCGGCCGGCTCTGGCAGGTCAGCACGTAGCCGGCCTCGAGCTCCCAATCGCGCAGGGAATAATTCTGATCCATGGCCACGGCGCCCTCGCCGAGCTTGGCCCGGCAGGTGCAGCACATGCCCGCACGGCAGGACCAGGGTGCGTCGATACCGGCGCGCAGGATCGCCTCGAGCACCGTCTCCCCCGGGGCCATGCCGATCTCGCGGCTGATCCCGTCGAGCGTGACCCGTACCGTCGCCACGCGCGGGGCATCCGGTGCCACGGGCTGGTCGCGCCGCGGTGGCGTCGCTCCTTCGACCGGGGTGAAGCGCTCGACGAAGATCCGCTCGGCCGAGAGACCCATGGCCAGAAGGGTCGCCGAGGCCTCTTCGGGCAGCCCCGCAGGGCCGCAGATGTAGGTGGCGTCGACCGTTTCGGGCGGGGCGAGCCGCGGCAGGACCGCTTCGAGATGCGCCCGGTCGATCCGGCCGTGCAGCACCGGCAGCTCGACCGCCTCGCGCGAGAGCAGATGAACGAGCGCGAAGCGGCCGAGATGGCGGTCCTTGAGGTCTTCCAGCGCGCGCTTGAACATGATGTCCTCGCGCGTGCGGTTGCCGTAGAGCAGCACGAGGTGCGAGCGCGGCTCGGCGCGCAAGAGGGTCGTGGCGATCGACAGGATCGGCGTGATCCCGGAGCCGGCGGCGATCGCCAGGACGGTGCGTTCGCGGGTGGGATCCGGCTCGAAGGTGAAGGCGCCCTCGGGCGGCATGGCCTCCAGGATCTCGCCGGGAGCGAGCTTCTCGTTGGCCCAGCTCGAGAAGCGGCCGCCCGGAACACGCTTGATGGCGACCCGCAGCACGCCCTCCGCCGGATCGGCGCAGATCGAGTAGCTGCGGCGGACCTCCTCGCCGTCGATCACCCGGCGGAAGGTCAGGTACTGGCCGGGGGTGAAGCTGAACCACTCGGCCGCGCCTTCGGGCGGCGCGAGGGTGACCGCCACGGCATCGGGCGTGAGGCGCTCGATCGCGGTCACCAGCAGCGGAACGAAGCGGGCTCGGCCGGTCGTCATCGGCGGGTCTCCGCGGCCTGCCGGACCGTTCTCGGGCCCGGCGGCGGGTTCAAAAGCACTTGAAACGGTCGAAGGGCTCGCGGCAGCTGCGGCAGCGCCAGAGCGCCTTGCAGGGTGTGGAACCGAACGGCGAGATCTCCTCGGTGTCCTCGCTGCCGCAGCACGGGCAGTGGACCGGGCCCGCCGCATCGCCGCGCGGTGGGGGCGGGGCGATCCCGTAGCGCTCGAGTGCCTTTCTGCCCTCGGGCGTGATCCAGTCGGTGGTCCAGGCCGGGCTCAACACGAAGCGCACCCGAGGCTTCCCGCAGCCCGCCGCCTCGACCGCGGCCGCCACCTCCTCGCCGATCAGCCGGGTCGCGGGGCAGCCCGAGTAGGTGGGCGAGAGGTCGACCTCGACCACCCCGTCGGCCGCCAGGCGGACGGCGCGGACCATGCCGAGATCGGCGATCGAGACGACCGGGATCTCGGGGTCGGGGACGGCCGAGACGGCTTCGATCGCCCGCTCGAGCCGATCGAGGGCGACGGTCGTCACCACACCGCTCCCGGATAGGCCCGCTGCAGATGTTGCATGACCGCGAGCATGTGGCCGAGATGCTCGGTGTGGATGCCCCGGAGCCCACCGGTCTGCATCCAGCCGGCCACCGGCCGCTCGAGGCCCGCTTCCGCGAGCAGCCGGTCGACGCTCTCCTCGAAGACCGGCCGGATGGTGGCAGGGTCGGGTGCGATGCCGGCGTCGATCATCGCCTCGCCCACCGCGTCCACCTCGAAGAGCTCGCCCGTATAGGGCCAGAGCGTCTCGAGTGCCTCGACCGTGCGCCGCCGGCTCTCCTCCGTGCCGTCACCCAGCCGCACGAGCCAGGCGCCGGCGTGCCGCAGGTGATAGGCGACCTCCTTCTCGGCCTTGCCGGCGATCGCGGCGAGTGTGCGGTCGCTCGAGCCCCGGGCCTGTTGCCAGAAGGGGTAGAAGAAGGCCGAAAGCAACGTCTGGCGAACGATCGTGAAGGCGAAGTCGCCCTTGGGCAGCTCGGCGATCAGGAAGTTCTTGAATTGCGGGGCGTCGCGCAAATAGGCGAAGTCGTCCTCGCTCCGCCCCTTCCCCTCGACGGCGCCGGCGTGCTCGTAGAGGAGCCGGGCCTGGCCCAGAAGATCGAGGGCGATGTTGGCGAGCGCCAGATCCTCTTCGAGGATCGGCGCGTGGCCGCACCATTCCGACAGGCGATGCGCATTCACGAGCGCCGTATCGGCGAGCCGGAGGAGGTAGGCGAGGTGCGGCGTCTGCTCGACGTGGATGGTCGTCAACGGGGCTCTCCCCGGCCGTCGCGGCCGCTCACATGTGCCCGACTTCCTCGGGGATCCGATAGAAACTCGGATGACGGTAGATCTTCGAGGCGGTCGGCTCGAACAGGGCATCCTTGTCCTGCGGATCGGAGGCGGTGATCGCCGCCGAAGGCACGACCCAGATCGACAGCCCCTCGCCGCGCCGGGTGTAGGTGTCGCGCGCCGCCTGCAGCGCCATCTCGGCATCGGCGGCGTGCACCGAGCCCACGTGCCGATGGGCGAGGCCGGTGCGCGAGCGGATGAAGACTTCCCAAAGGGGCATCGGCTGCTCGGCCATCCTCGTCACTCCGCGGCGACCTTGTGCGCCCGCTCGCGCGCCCTGCGCTTCGCGGCATGGGCGAGTGCGGCCTCGCGCACCCAGGCGCCCTCTTGGTGCGCTTCGCGCCGCGCCGCCAGCCGCTCGCGGTTGCAGGGGCCGTGACCCGCCAGGACTCGCTTGAATTCCTCCCAATCGATTTTCCCGAACCGCCAGTGACCTGTCGCCTCGTCGAAACGCAAATCCGGGTCTGGGAAGGTGAGTCCCAGATAATGGCCCTGCGGCACGGTCGCATCGACGAACTTCTGGCGCAGCTCGTCGTTCGTGAAGCGCTTGATCTTCCAGCGCATCGATTCGGCGGTGTGCTGGCTCTCGGAATCCGGCGGGCCGAACATCATGAGAGACGGCCACCACCAGCGGTTCAACGCATCCTGAGCCATCGCCTTCTGCTCGGGCGTGCCCCGGCAGAGCGCGAGCATGATCTCGTAACCCTGTCGCTGGTGGAAACTCTCCTCCTTGCAGATCCGGATCATCGCTCGCGCGTAGGGGCCGTAGGAGGTCCGGCAGAGCGGGATCTGGTTCATGATCGCCGCCCCGTCCACGAGCCAGCCGATACAGCCGATGTCGGCCCAGGTGAGCGTGGGGTAGTTGAAGATCGAGCTGTACTTGGCCTTGCCCGCGAGCAGCTGCTCGTAGAGCTCCTCGCGCGAGACGCCGAGGGTTTCGGCCGCGGCGTAGAGATAGAGCCCGTGTCCGCCTTCGTCCTGGACCTTGGCCAACAGCGCCGCCTTGCGCCGCAGCGAGGGAGCCCGGGTGATCCAGTTCCCCTCCGGCAGCATACCCACGACCTCGGAATGGGCGTGCTGACTGATCTGACGGATCAGCGTCCGCCGGTAGGCCTCCGGCATCCAGTCGTTGGGCTCGATTCGCTCCTCGGCGTCGATCCGTGCCTGGAACGCCGCGAGTTTCTCCGGATCCTCGACGACCCGGGGCCCCTCGACCCGCTCGTTGAGCGCTTGGCTGTACACGGATGGCCCTCCCTGCGCGGCCGATCGGACGTTACAAAAAATAGCGGTTTCGATCAAGAACCGTAACGTGTCGCGGGCGCCGAGCCCGCGCCCGCGAGGTCGGCGAAGCGCTGCCGAAGCTCCGGCCCGGGCGGCGGCAACGGCCCGGCCTCGGTGGTGGCGTGCGCATCCAGCCACGCTTCGGAAGGCTCCAGGAAGCGATGCCAGAGCCGGGCGCAGGAGGCCCGAGCCTCGGGCTTCGGCCAGTCGGCCGGGAGCAGGGCCGTCGGCAGGAGCGGGTCCTTGAGGATCACCCGGCGATAGTCGTGGATCAGCAGGATCCGGGCGACGAGGGCGACGATCGGCGCGACCGGCCCCTCGGCCGCCAGCGCCGGCCGCCAGGTCTCGAGAAACCGCCGATAGCGCTCGGCGATCGCCCCGAGCGGCCAGGCGAGCCCGGCGAGGACCGGTGCCGTGCCCGCCTCGGGCTCGGCCTCGAGGCGCAGGAGCCCGGGCAGATCGGGCACCGGGCGGCCACGGGGTGCGACGAAGAGGCCGGGTGCGAGGGCCGCGAAGCCTGCCACCTCGAGCGCCGCGCGCGCCCGCTCGCGGTCGGCCTCGGGCGTCAGCAGGACGAGGAGCAGCCGGCCGTTCTCGTCCGCGGGCGGTGGCCCGTAGATGCGGCGGGTCGCTTCGGCGAAGACCGATTCGCCGGTGCGTGCCAGGCGATAGAAGGCGTTGCGGCCGACGCGGCGACGCTCGAGCCAGCCTTCGGCGGCGAGCCTCGAGGCGGCGGTTCGCACCACCCCCTCGCCGATCCCCATGGCCGCCATGATCGCGAGCAGCGAGCCGACCGCGAGCTCGCCACCGCGCGGCACGATCGCGTCGCCGAAGAGGGTGACGAGGAGCGAGCCCGTGCGGTGTGGGCCCGCGTGCAGCGCGGCGAGACGAGGGACGAGCCAGGGGGGGGCTTCGATCACGGAGCGGCGCATGGCACGGACGGGCGCGGGCGGGAAGACCCCCGGCCGTGCCGCGACGGCCGCGGATCGATCGCCATATGGTGGAGGTACCGGCGGGCGCACCACCCGCGCCCGGCCGGCCCGACCCGTCGAACCCGAGGAGCGATGGCGCACGAGATCTTTCCGCTCGGCACCGCCGACATCCTGCTCTACCTCGCCACCGCCGGCGTGGTGGTGCCGCTCCTCCATCGCTTCGGCACGGGCCAGGTCACGGCTTTCTTGCTGACCGGCGTCCTGCTCGGCCCGCACGTGACGGGCCGGCTGGCCGACGCCGCACCCTGGCTGCGGATCTTCACCTTCGAGGACCCGGAGCTGCTGGAGCGGCTCGGCGGGCTCGGGGTCGTGTTCCTCCTCTTCGTCTTGGGCCTCGAGCTCTCGCTCGACCGGCTCGTGGCGCTGCGACGCTGGATCCTCGGCCTCGGCAGCCTGCAGGTGGTGGCGACCGCGGTGCCGATCGCCGCGATCGCCCTAACCTTCGGCAACGGACTGGCGGGCTCGGTCCTCCTGGGGCTGAGCCTCGCCCTCTCCTCGACCGCGATCGTCCTGCAGCTGCTGATCGAGCAGCGGCGCCAGACGAGCGAGGCGGGCCGCATCGCCTTCGCGGTCCTCCTGGCCCAGGACCTCGCGGTCGTCCCGATCCTCCTGCTCGTGGGCCTCCTGACCGGGCTCGCCGCGGCCGATCCCTGGGGAGCGCTGGGCGAGACGCTGGCGCTCACGGTCCTGGCCCTCGCCTCGCTGCTCCTGCTCGGTCCGCGGGTCATCCGGCCGCTGCTGCGGCTCGCGAGCCGGGCCGGCGGCCGCGAGGTGCTGGTCGCAGCCGCCCTTCTCCTCGTGATCGGCAGTGCCGGGCTCACCGCCGGGGCCGGGGCCTCGCCGGCGCTCGGTGCCTTCCTGGCGGGCGTGCTGTTGGCCGAGAGCGAGTTCCGCCACACCATCGAGGCCGATATCGAGCCCTTCAAGGGCCTTCTTCTGGGGCTGTTCTTCGTGACGGTCGGGGCCGACGTCGACCCGCTCGCGATCCTCCCCGATCTGCCGATGGTCCTCCTGTCGGTCGCCGGCCTGGCGGCGGTCAAGGCCCTCCTGCTCGCCGGGCTCGGCCTGG
>DAIOUO010000031.1:0-6777 GCA_036759485.1 Geminicoccaceae bacterium
AGCGCGAACAGGAGCGGCAGGCGAGCGGGCATGGTGCGGACGGCTCCCGGTACGACCCGAGCCCAGGACCACGCGCTTCGCCGTCCTGTCCAGACCCTTCCGTGCTTCGCGGCCGCTGTGGCATGCAGCCCGGCGGCCGGGGACTTCACAGGAGGCGGGCGTGGCGATCGCGACACCGGAGGGGTATCGGGCTCTCGACGAGGCGAGCGTGCCGGCGCATCTGGCCGCGCTCCCGTCGATCCGGGCGCGGCTCGGCGGCCGACCCGAGGTCTGGCGGGTGCGCGAGGTCGGTGACGGCAACCTCAACCTCGTCTTCCTGGTCGACGGGCCCGAGGGTTCGGTCTGCGTCAAGCAGGCGCTTCCCTACGTCCGGCTCGTCGGCGAGAGCTGGCCCTTGGGCCTCGAGCGGGCGCGCTTCGAGTGGGAAGCGCTCCTGGTCGAGCATCGGCTCGCGCCGGGCCGCGTGCCCGAGCCGCTGCATTTCGACCCGAAGCTCTACGCGATCGTGATGGAGCGGCTCGCCCCGCACATCATCATGCGCCGGGGTACGATCGCCGCTACCGTCTATCCCCGTTTCGCCGAGCAGATCGCCGCGTTCCTGGCTCAGACGCTCTATTTCACGAGCGATCTCGGCATGCGGGCGGCCGAGCGCAAGAAGCTGCTCGAGCGCTTCGCCCCCAATGTCGAGCTGTGCAAGATCACCGAGGACCTGATCTTCACCGATCCCTACATGGTGCACGAGCGCAACCGCTGGACGAGCCCGCAGCTCGACGATGCCGCGCGCGCGATCCGCGAGGATCTGCCCTTGAAGCGGGCGGTGGCGCTCTTGAAGCTCAAGTTCCTCTGTGAACCGCAGGCCCTGATCCACGGTGACCTGCACACCGGCTCGATCATGGTCACGGCCGACGACACCCGTGTGATCGACCCGGAATTCGCTTTCGCGGGGCCCATCGGCTTCGACGTCGGCAAGCTTCTGGGCAACCTCCTCCTCGCCTACGCGAGCCAGCCCGGCCACGAGACCCGGCCGGGCGAGCGGGCGGACTATCGGGCCTGGCTGCTCGTGACCCTCGAAGAGGTCTGGAACGGCTTCGAACGCCGGTTCATCGAGCTCTGGCGGACCCGGCCCGAGGGCGACGCCTTCCCGATCGCGCATTTCGGAGGGCCCGACGGTGCCCGCGCGCTCGAGGCCTCGCGCCGGGAATATCTGCGGCGGATCTTCGTCGACAGCCTGGGCTATGCCGGCACCTCGATGATCCGCCGCACGCTGGGCCTCGCCCACAACGCCGACATGGAGACGATCGCCGATCCCGACCGGCGGGCCGCTTGCGAGCGGCGCAATCTGCTCCTCGCCCGCGAGCTGATCGTCGAGGCCGAGCGGTTTCCGGACATCGCCGCGGTGGCCGATCGGGCGCGGATCGTGCTACGCGGATGAGCCGAACGCGGATCGGCGGCGTATATGCGCCATGGCACGACACGCCCGGAGCGGAGGAGCGCCCTTGAACCCGTCCCCCGTCTTGCTCGACCGGCTCGCCGCCGGCGCGGGCGAGCGCGGCCAGCCGCGACCACGTCCCTCGCGCGAGGAGGCGGAGGCCGCGGTCCGCACGCTCCTGCGTTGGATCGGCGAGGATCCCGACCGGGAGGGCCTTCAGGAGACGCCGCACCGCGTCGTCAAGGCCTTTCAGGAGCACTTCAAGGGCTATCTCGTCGACCCGGCCGACATCCTCCGCAAGACCTTCGAGGAGGTCGATGGTTACGACGAGATGGTCATCCTCAAGGACATCTCGTTCGAGAGCCATTGCGAGCACCACATGGCGCCGATCGTGGGCAGGGCGCACGTGGCCTATCTGCCGGTCCGCCGGGTGGTCGGGATCTCCAAACTCGCGAGGCTCGTCGAGGCCTTCGCCAAGCGGCTGCAGATCCAGGAGCGGATGACGGCGCAGATCGCGGATGCGATCCAGGAGGTGCTGCAGCCGCGCGGGGTGGGTGTCGTGATCGAGGCGACGCACCACTGCATGACCACCCGCGGGATCCACAAGCCGGGTTCGCTCATGGTCACGAGCCGGCTGCTCGGCGAGTTCAAGACCAACCCCGACACCCGCCGCGAGTTCCTCGCGATCGTCGGCAAGAGCGGCGAGCCCTTGCGCTGACCGGCCGCGCCGCCCGCCGCTCGGGCGCGACCTCGGGCTCGGGCCCCGGGGCTCAGGCCTTGCGCAGAACGATCTCGACCCGCCGGTTGCGCTGCCGGCCCTCGGGATCGTCGCTACCGTCGGGCCGAGTATTGGGCGCCACCGGCCGGGTCTCGCCGAGGCCGCGGGCGAGAAGGCGGCCCGCGGGCACCCCGGCGCGCCGCACGAGCCAGTCCTTCACGGCCGCCGCGCGCCGTTCGGAGAGCTTCAGGTTGTAGCTGTCCGAGCCCTTGGCGTCGGTGTGGCCCTCGATCCGCACGGGCGCCTTCGGATAGGCCTTCAGGACCTCGGCCACCCGGGCGAGCGCCTCCTCCGCCTGCGGCCGCAGATCGGCCTTGTCGAAGTCGAACAGAACGTCCGCTTCGAGGGCGATCTGGATCTCCTCCGGGGTCACCTTGGCGCCGAGCTCGGCCAAGGCACCCTCGAGCCCGCTCGCGACACCCACGATGTCGAGTACTTTGCTCCCGATGTCGAGGATCTTCCCCGATGCGCCCGGCGGTACCGCTTCTGCGGGCTCGGAGCGGGCCGATCCGCCCGCCAGCCAGAGGGCCAGAGCGAGAAGCGGCGCCCGGGCGAGCCGGCGGCACACGGCCCGGCCCTCAGGGCGCATCGGTGATCGGCACGTCTTCGAAGGGTGGTGTGAGCGGGGTGAAATAGCTGATCGAGGTCACCTCCTTGGGCGGTGCCGGATAGCGGGCCCACCAGGTCCAGGCGGCTCCGGGCTCGAGCTTGACCCGGACCCCGCCACCGCCGTCGGACGGCGGGGCGAGCGGAGTCTTCTCGCTGTCCCGCAGCACGAAGTACTTCTTGTTCTTGGCCACCACGTAGAAGGCGTCGTAGTTGCGGTTGTCGACGACGTAGAACGTCTGCGCGCTGCGGGAGCCGTTCACCAGGCGCATCTGGATGGTGAGGACACCGTCCTTGCGGTGCGCCCGCGTGATCTCGGCGCCGATACCGGGCAGGTTGGTGTCCTGGCTGGCGAGCGCCTCGGCCGCCCGCACGGGTCGGACGCCGGCCGCGAGCAGCCCGCCGGTGATCCCGAGTGCCACGAGAGACCTGCGCAGCATGATCGGAGCCTCCCCTTCGGGGACCACCGCCGGCGAAACCGCTCGATCCCGCTCCCGCCCCGCCCGGGTCCCGATCGCTGCAGGGTCGGACCGTCGCGCCGGCCCGTCAAGCGGGCGGAGTCGGTCCGCTGGCCGCGGGCCCGATCAGGCGGCGCCGGCTGTCGGCCAAAAACGCGCCGAGCACGGCGGCCTGGGCGAAGGCGGCGATCGTGGCGACGGCGCTGCCGGTCAAAGGCGCGCCCGCACCGGCGATCGCGGCACCGAGGCTGCCCGCGACCATCGCCACGGGTGCACTGCAGGCCAGAAGACCCACCGCGGCCTGCGGCCAGACCGGGCCGGTCGCGCGCCAGGAGCGCTCGATCGCGAGCCCGCGCTCGCCGAGGGCGGCCGCCGCGAGCAGGAGGTGGAGCCGGGCGAAGACCAGCATCGCCGCCACCGTGCCGGCCGCGACCGCGAGCCCGATCCCGCCGATCGGCGCCAAGAGCGGCACGAGGGCGAGGCTCGGCAGGACGGCGAGCGCGCCCACCACGAGCTCGGCCAGCACGTAGCGGGCGACGTTGGCGTCGAGCGGGGCCAGGAGCGTGGGCGGCGGGTCGCTCAGGAGGACGGCGCGGATCCGGTGCACGGTGAGCGCGCTGAGCCCGAGCCAGCTCACGAGCAGGAAGGGCAGGGCCAGGAGGTCGGCCCCCGAGGGAGCGGGCGCACCGGCAGTCGGCGCCGGGCCGCCGCCGAGCGCCGTCACGAGATCGCCCAGAAGACTGAGGAGCACCCAGAGCCCGCCCGCGCGCAAGACGGCCTGGCGATCGTTCCAGCTCTGCCGGTAGGCGGCGGCGACCATCGCCGCCACCGGATAGGCCGTCGCTCGGGGCCCGCTCGCCACCGCGATCAGCTCGGCCGGGTCGCCGCGAGCGAGGGCCGCTGCGCGATCTTCGCCTCCCAGCCGGCGAGCCGCGGCCGGCCGTCGCGCCAACGGTCGTCGGCGAAGCGGAAGTCGAGATAGCCGAGCGCACAGGCGATCGCGAGCGTGCCGATGTCGATCCGCCCCGCGAACCCCTCGCATTCCTGCTCGAGCCGGTCGAGGGCGCGGGTCACCTTGAGCTTCTGGGCGGCGATCCAGTCGGGCCAGCGCAAGGGCTCCGGGCGCAGGAAGGTCTCGTAACGCACGCCGACCGCGGCATCGAGGATGCCGTCGGCGAGGGCTTGCAGGCGCAAGGCTTCGAACCGCGCAGGAGCCTCGGCCGGGAAGAGCTTCGGGCCCGCGTGCAGCCCGTCGAGATACTCGCAGATCACCCGCGAATCGTAGAGCGCGCTGCCGTCGTCGAGCTCGAGGCAGGGGATCTTGCCGAGCGGGTTGGCGGCACAGACCGCCGTATCGGGGGCGATCGGGCTCAGGCTCGCGTCGCGGCGCTCGACCCGAGGCCAGAGGCCGGTCTCGTGCAGGACCACCGCGACCTTGCGGCCGAAGGGCGAGGCCGGGCTCGTGTGCAGGCGCAAGGGGGTCTCCTCCGTCCGTGGTTGCCGCCACCGGTCCATAGCAGCCCCTCGGTCGGGCGGGCCAGAGCGGCGGCCGGCTTGCCCGGAGTTCGGGGGTATGCGAAGGGTCGGGTGGCCGAAGGGGGAGGTGCGCGCCGTGGCCAGCGAGGAGCAACGGCTCGTGGCCGAGACCGCGCGGGCCTTCGCCCGCGAGCGGCTGGCTCCGAACGCCGCCGCCTTCGAGAAGGCCGGGCGAATCCCGCCCGAGATTCTGCGCGAGCTCGGCGCGCTCGGCTTCCTCGGCATGACGGTGCCGCCCGAATGGGGCGGAGCCGGCGCCGACCATGTCTCCTACGCACTCGCGCTCATGGCGATCGCCGGGGGCGACGGCGCCACCTCGACCGTCGTGAGCGTGCAGAACGCGCCCGTCAACGCACTCCTCCTGCGCTACGGCAGCGAGGCGCAGAAGCGGCGTTGGCTCGTGCCCCTCGCCCGCGGCGAGATGATCGGCGCCTTCGCGCTCACCGAGCCGCAGGCGGGCTCGGACGCCGCCAACCTGGCCACCCGGGCGGTCCGCAAGGGCCGCGGCTGGGTGCTCGACGGTACCAAACAGTTCATCACGAGCGGCCGGATCGCGAGCCTCTGCATCGTCTTCGCGGTGACCGACCCGTCCCGCGGCAAGCGCGGGCTCTCGGCCTTCCTCGTCCCGACCGACCGGCCCGGCTACAAGGTCCTCAAGGTCGAGGAGAAGCTCGGCCAGAAGGCCTCCGACACCTGCGCGCTCGCCTTCGAGGGCCTCGAGCTCGAGGAGGACGCGCTGTTGGGAGCGGAGGGCGAGGGCTACCGGATCGCGCTATCGGCGCTCGAGACCGGCCGGGTCGGGATCGCCGCGCAGTCGGTCGGCATGGCCGAGGCGGCGCTCGAGCACGCGATCGCTTACGCCCGCGAACGACGCGCCTTCGGCCGGTCGATCCTCGACCACCAGGCGGTCGCCTTCCGCCTCGCCGAGGCGCGCACCCGGCTCGAGGCGGCACGCCAGCTGACCCTCCACGCCGCCCGTCTCCTGGACGCCCGCGAGCCGGCCCTCGAGGCCGCCTGCATGGCCAAGCTCTTCGCTTCCGAGACCGCCGAGGCGGTCTGTTCGGCGGCGATCCAGACGCTCGGCGGCTACGGCTATCTCGAGGATTTCCCGGTAGCGCGGATCTGGCGCGACGTGCGGGTGTGCCAGATCTACGAGGGCACCTCCGACGTGCAGAAGATCCTGATCGCCCGCGGGCTCGGAGCTCGGGCTTGATGCCGCCGCTCGGCGATCTGACGGTGGTCGATCTCTCCACCCTCCTGCCGGGCCCGCTCGCCACCCGGATCCTCGCCGCGGCAGGTGCGCGGGTGGTCAAGGTCGAACGGCCCGGCGGGGAGGACATGCGGCGCATGCCCCCGCTCTCGGACGGGCGCTCGCTCGTCTACGAGATGCTGAACGCCGGCAAGGAGATCGTCGAGCTCGACCTCAAGGACCCGGCCGACCGCGAGCGGCTCGAGGTCGTGCTCGCCTCGGCGGATGTGCTGGTCGAACAGTTCCGCCCGGGGGTGATGGCCCGGCTCGGGCTCGATCCGGTGGCGCTGCTCGAGCGGTACCCGAAGCTCGTGATCTGCTCGATCACGGGCTACGGCCAGACGGGTCCGCTCGCCCAGACCGCCGGCCACGATCTCGACTATCTGGCCGAGGCCGGGCTGCTCGCGCTCGCCCAGACAACGGCCGAGGGCCTGCCGGCCCTACCGGCCGTGCTCCTGGCCGACATCGCGGGTGGCGCCTATCCCGCGGTGATGGCGATCCTCTTGGCGCTCCTCGAGCGCCACAGGAGTGGCCGGGGCCGCCATCTCGACGTGGCGATGGCGCCCAACCTTCTGACGCTCGTGCCATGGGCGCTCGCCCAGGGCCTCGGCGGGCTCGGCTGGCCGGCTCCGGGCAGTGGGCTCACCGGCGGCGGCTCGCCGCGCTACGCCGTCTACCGCACCGCCGACGGTGAGCCCACTGCCCGGAGCCGGCCAGCCGA
>DAIOUO010000031.1:6787-16768 GCA_036759485.1 Geminicoccaceae bacterium
CTGCTGGCCGCCGCCCCGCTCGAGGAGCGGTTCTGGCAGCAGTTCTGCGAGGCGATCGATCTGCCACCCGCCCTGCGCGACGATGCCGCCGATCCCGAGGGTACGCGGCGGGCGGTGGCGGCGCGGATCGCCCGCAAGACGGCGGCGGAGTGGGAGCGGTTGCTCGCCGGGCTCGACACCTGCTGTGCTCCGGTCCGCACGCTCGCCGAGGTCGCGGAGCACCCGCAGTTCCGCGACCGATTCCGCCGGCGCGCGGACGGGCTGCCCGTCTTGCCGCTGCCCCTGCCCGAGGGGCTCTCGGCCGAGGGCGCTTGAGCTTCAAGCGGGCACTGCTTCCGGTTCGCCCGCCCGCTGCGCTGCGCTCGCGCCCGAGCGCGCGGAGGTCGGCGTCGCTTGGGCTGCACCGGCACCGAGGAGGGCCGCGAAGGTGACGGCGACCGCGGGGATCTGCAGGGCGAAGTCGACGAGCGCGTGCAGGCCGGTGCAGACCGTGGCGGCCGCCGCCACGAGCGGGAACAGCTGGTCGCGCCGGCGGACCAGCACACCGCGCACACAGAGGCCGAGGATCAGGAGGGGGCCCAGATAGAGCAGCGCCGTCGCCGGCAGGCCGAGCTCGACCGCGTGCTCGAGCGGGGTGTTGTGCAGCCGGTCGAACACCGTGGTGAAGCGGGCGTCGCGATAGAGGTGGAAGACCTGCTCGAAGCCGCCGTAGCCGTGACCGGTCCAGGGCCGGTCGGCGATCGCCTCGAGGGCGAGGCCGTAGGCGGCGGCGCGCGTGCCGGCCTCGAGGTTCGCTTCGCCGCCGAGCTCGTCGAGCCGCTCGAGCGTGCCGGCACCGCTGTAGGCGACGAGTGCACCCACGAGCCCGAAAGCGAGCAGGAGCGTGGCGACCAGCACGCGGGGTCCCGGCCGGGCGGCCAGGAAGACCAGGAGGAGCAGGGTGGCGATGCCGGCGAGCCCGCTCAACAGGCCGCCGCGGGAATGGGTGAGCAGCATGGCCGTAGCGAGCAGGAGGACCGCCACGAGAAGGGGGCTGCGCCGGCCGAACAGCCGGCCCAGGAGCTCGGCCGCGCGCCTCCGCAGATCGGCCACGCCACGCGCGGCGAGCACCGTCTCGACCAGGAGCCCCAGGGCCGCGAGCAGCGCCAGGTTGGCGTAGGCCGCGAAATGGTTGCGATTGACGAAGGTGGCGGTGACGTCGCCGATGTACCAGGTCTTGGCCTCGGCCAGCAGCCACTCGATCCCGCCGAAATGGAGGACCAGTCCGACCGCGGCGTAGAGCGTGCCGATCACCACGATCGCGACCAGCAGCCGGCGCGCCCGACGGCTGTGCTGACAGAGTGCGAAAGCCAGCCAGAAGACGCCCCAATAGGCGAGGAGCCGCATCGCCGCGTCGCGCGCGTTCCAGGGATCGATCGCGAGCGTCGGCTCGACCTGGGCACCGTAGCCGCGCGCCGTCTCCCAGACCGGATGGGCGGTGAGCAGCGGATGGAGGCCCGGCACGTCGGCCCGGACCTGGAACCCGATCCACAGCAGCACGAGGCCCGAAGCGACCATCGCGAGCCCGACCGGCCAGGGGATCCGCAACCGCTCCGGCAGGGCGAGGCTCGCGCTCGCCCAGAGCAGCACGAGCAGGCCGATCGAAAGCGCGAGCACCGCCCACGACCAGGGCCGGTTGCTGCCGAGCGGCAGGGGCGCCCAGGCGAGGACGGCGATCAGGAGGGCGAAGACGATGGACTGGGGCCAGCGTGGCCCGTGGGTGACGGCCATGGCGGGTTCCGCTGTCGCCGGTCTCACAACCCACGGTAGTGCAAACTCCGGCCCCGTGACAAGCATCCGGCAGCGGCGGCCGGCGACCGCGGGGCGCGACCGGAAGGCCCCTGGCCGAGGCCGTGGGCGAGGGCTACATCTGGTGCATGAACACGCTCATCGTGCTCCTGTTCCTGTTCATGGGGGCGACCGCCACCGTGCTGCTGGTGGGCGTGGTGGGCTTCTCGCTCGGGGGCCGCTTCAACGAGCGCTGGGGCAACAAGCTCATGCGCGCGCGCGTCGGGTTGCAGCTCGTGGCCGTGGTGATCCTCGGCCTCTTGCTCGCCGCGAACGGCTGAGACCCGGCGGATCGCGAGGCCGGAGCCCCGATGGTCGCGCTCACCCGCATCTACACCCGCGGCGGCGATCGGGGCCGCACTTCGCTCGGCGACGGCACCCGGGTCGCCAAACACAGCCCGCGCGTCGAAGCCTATGGCACGGTCGACGAGGCGAACGCGGCCATCGGGCTCGCCCGCCTGCACACCGAGGGCGAGGCCGATGCGATGCTCGCCCGTATCCAGAACGACCTCTTCGATCTCGGCGCCGATCTCTGCCGGCCGGGTGGCGAGGCCGACGACGGCAGGCTCCGGGTGATCGACGGCCAGGTGGAGAGGCTCGAGCGGGAGATCGACGCGTTGAACGCCGAGCTCTCGCCCTTGCGCTCCTTCGTCCTACCGGGCGGCACGCCGGCCGCGGCTTTTCTCCATCTCGCGCGCACCGTGGTCCGCCGGGCCGAGCGGCTGGTCGTGGCGCTTTCCGAGAGCGAGGCCGTCAACCCGGCCGTGATCCGCTATCTCAACCGGCTCTCCGACCATCTCTTCGTCCTCGCTCGCTGGCTCAACGACAAGGGGGCGGGGGACGTGCTCTGGGTCCCGGGGGCCCATCGCTGAGACGCGGGCGAGGCGGCTCGCCGCAGGTGAAAACGGGAAGTGTTGGCGATCGTTGACAAGGACCGGGGGGCGCCCTAGCCTCCCTTGTGCGCTGCAACAAAATGTGGCGGGCCAAAGCGCACGCCCGGGCGGGCGAGCGATCGAGAGGAAGCGGCGATGCGGGTGCTCGTGCCCGTCAAGCGGGTCGTCGACTACAACGTCAAGATCCGGGTCAAGGCCGACCAGAGCGGGGTCGACGTCACCGGCGCGAAGATGTCGATGAACCCGTTCGACGAGATCGCCACCGAGGAGGCGATCCGCTTGAAGGAACGCGGTGTGGCGAGCGAGATCGTCGCGGTCTCGATGGGCGAGGCCAAGTGCCAGGAGACGCTCCGGACCGCGCTCGCCATGGGGGCCGATCGGGCGATCCTGGTCGAGACGACGGTCGAGCTGCAGCCGCTCGCGGTGGCCAAACTCTTGAAAGCGATCGTCGAGCGCGAGCAGCCCGGCCTCGTGCTGATGGGCAAGCAGGCGATCGACGACGACAGCAACCAGACCGCACAGATGCTCGCGGGCCTGCTCGGCTGGCCGCAGGCGACCTTCGCCTCGAGGATCGAGATCGCCGACGGTGCCGCCACGGTGGCTCGCGAGGTCGACGAGGGCATCGAGACGATCCGGGTCCGCCTGCCGGCGGTGGTGAGCGTCGATCTCAGGCTCAACGAGCCGCGCTACGCCTCCTTGCCGAACATCATGAAGGCCAAGAAGAAGCCCTTGGACGTGTTGACCCCCGAAACGCTCGGCGTCGATCCGGCTCCGCGCCTCGATTATCTGCGGGTCGAGGAGCCGCCCAAGCGCAAGGCGGGCGTCAAGGTGGGCTCGGTCCAAGAGCTCGTGGCCAAGCTCAAGAGCGAGGCGGGGGTCGTCTGAGATGAGCGTGCTCGTCCTCGCCCAGCACGACAACCGGACCCTCGACAAGGCCACGCTGCACACCGTGGCGGCCGCCGGCAAGCTGCCGGGGCCGATCCACGTCCTGGTCGCGGGGCGGGACTGCGGTGCGGTGGCCGAGGCGGCCGCCGCCCTCGAGGGCGTGGCCAAGGTGTTGCGGGTCGAGCATCCGGCCTACGCGAACCCGCTCGCCGAGGATCTGGCCGCCCTGCTCGTTTCGCTCGCGGCCGACTACGACCATCTGCTCGCGCCCTCGACCACCTTCGGTAAGAACGTGATGCCGCGGGCGGCCGCGCTCCTCGACGTGGCCCAGGTGAGCGACGTGGTCGAGATCCTGGGTCCCGACACCTTCAAGCGCTACATCTACGCCGGCAACGCGCTCGCCACCGTCCGCAGCCGGGACTCCCGCCGGGTGCTGACCGTGCGGACGACCGCCTTCCCGGCGGCCGCGAGCGGCACCGGCCGGGCCGAGATCGCCACCGTGGCGGCGATCGAGCCGACCGGCCTTGCGACCTTCCTCGGCCGCGAGGTCGCCAAGCGCGAGCGGCCCGAGCTCACCTCGGCCCGGATCGTCGTCTCGGGTGGCCGCGGCCTGGGCTCGGGCGAGAACTTCAAGCTGCTCGAGGAGCTCGCGGACGTGCTCGGTGCGGCGGTCGGCGCCTCGCGTGCCGCGGTCGACGCGGGCTTCGTGCCGAACGACTACCAGGTCGGTCAGACCGGCAAGATCGTCGCCCCCGAGCTCTACGTGGCGGTCGGTATCTCGGGGGCGATTCAACACCTGGCCGGAATGAAGGACAGCAAGGTCATCGTCGCCATCAACAAGGACGAGGAGGCGCCGATCTTCCAGGTCGCCGACTACGGGATCGTGGGCGACCTCTTCAAGATCGTCCCCGAGCTGACCGCCGAGCTGCGCCGGGCGCGCGGCTGAGCGACGCGGAGAGCGAGCATGGCGCCGGCCCCCTACCAGCCGAAGGGCTACCCGCCGATCCCCGAGATCCGCCGGGTGGGCGTGATCGGCGCCGGCCAGATGGGTGGCGGCATCACCCAGGTGGTGGCGGTGGCCGGCCTCGAGGTCCGGCTGCTGGACGTCGATCCCGAGGCCGTGCAGCGGGCGCGTGCCGCGATCGAGGCGCGCCTTTCCCGCCAGGTCGCCAAGGGCGTTCTGAGCGAGGCTCAGAAGGCCGCCGCGCTGGCCCGCATCCATCCGGCCACGAGCTACGCCGAGTTCGCCGACTGCGACCTCGTGATCGAGGCGGCGACCGAGAACGAGGAGATCAAGCGCCGGATCTTCAAGGAGCTCGTCCCTCATCTGGCGCCTGCGGCGCTGATCGCCACCAACACCTCCTCGATCTCGATCACCCGGCTCGCCGCCGTCACCGACCGGCCCGAGCGCTTCATCGGCATGCACTTCATGAATCCGGTGCCGGTGATGAAGCTCGTCGAGCTGATCCGCGGCATCGCCACCGAGGAGGACACCTACCAGGCGGCCAAGACGTTCGTCGAACGGCTCGGCAAAACCTCGGTCACGGCCGAAGACTTCCCGGCCTTCATCGTCAACCGGATCCTCCTGCCGATGATCAACGAGGCCTGCTACACGCTCTACGAGGGCGTGGGCACGGTCGAGAGCATCGACACCGCGATGAAGCTCGGGGCCAACCACCCGATGGGGCCGCTCGAGCTCGCCGATTTCATCGGCCTCGACACCTGCCTCGCCATCATGCAGGTCCTGCACGACGGGCTCGCCGACACGAAGTACCGGCCTTGTCCGCTCCTCGTGAAGTATGTCGAGGCGGGCTGGCTCGGCCGCAAGGTCAAGCGCGGCTTCTACGACTATCGCGGCGAGACGCCGATCCCCACCCGCTGAGGGCGTTCCACGCCCGGACCGCCCGGCGGGCCCTCGGGCCGCGACCGCCCGAGGGGTGGAGGCGATCGGCGGGCGCGGCGCGGCGCGCCCACCGCGGTCCCGATCTCTCGCCGGGCCCAGCGGATCGCCTTCCGCTCGATGCGGTCGGTTCGGAAGCGGAGGCCGGCCCGGTCGATCGGCTCGGCCTGCAGAACCCCTGGTTGCCCACCGAACAGATGGTGCGTCGGTTCGACACCGGGCGCAGCTCGGAACGTCATCCGCTCGTCCCGGGGAGGCGGGTCGCGCGAGTGGCCCGCAGCGCGCGGCAGGCCCGGTCGATCGCGACCGTCTGCGACACGGCCCGGCGCCGAAGGTCACGAACGGTCCGGGCGAGGCGCCGGAAACCGCGCAGCTGGGGATGCAGCAGATCGAGCACCGATACGGGGACGGTATCGCCGATCCCTTCCGATCCGTGCGCTGCCGCGGCGGCCGACAGCGCGACTCCGACGCGGTCCGGCGCACCCCGCGAGCGCGCTTGCCCGTCGCCTCGCGCGGTGCGATGAGGCCGGCCATGGCGACCGGCGAGCTGCGGTTCGAGCGGCAGCACCTTCTCGGCATCGAGGGCCTCGAGGCCGGCGAGATCGAGTATCTGCTCGACCTCGCGGACGGCTTCGTCGAGCTCAACCGGCAGAGCGAGAAGAAGCTCCAGCTCTTGCGCGGCCGCACGCTCGTCAACCTGTTCTTCGAGCCCTCCACGCGCACCCAGACGAGCTTCGAGCTCGCCGGCAAGAGGCTCGGGGCGGACGTGGTCAACATGGCGGTCGCCCGCTCTTCGGTGGTCAAGGGCGAGACCCTGATCGACACGGCGATGACCTTGAACGCCATGCACCCCGACCTCCTCGTGGTCCGCCACCACGAGAGCGGGGCGGTGGCGCTGCTCGCCCGTCACGTCCGTTGCGCGGTCGTCAACGCCGGCGACGGTGCCCACGAGCACCCGACCCAGGCGCTGCTCGATGCGCTCACCATTCGCCGCCGCAAGGGACGCATCGCGGGGCTCACGGTCGCGATCTGCGGCGACATCCTGCACTCCCGCGTGGCGCGCTCGAACATCCTGCTGCTGCGCACCATGGGGGCCCGGGTTCGGGTGGTGGCGCCGCCCACGCTCCTGCCGGCCGCGGTCGAGAGCCTGGGCGTGGAGGCCGTGACCGACATGCGGCGGGGGCTCGAGGACGCCGACATCGTCATGATGCTGCGGTTGCAGAGCGAGCGCATGCAGGGCAGCCTCGTGCCTTCGGTGCGCGAATATTTCCACTTCTTCGGGCTGACCCACGACAAGCTCCGAGCCGCCCGGCCGGATGCGATGATCATGCACCCGGGCCCGATGAATCGCGGGGTCGAGATCGACGGCCCGGTCGCCGACGACATCAACAGGAGCGCCATCCTCGACCAGGTCGAGATGGGGGTGGCGGTCCGCATGGCCGTGCTCGATGCGCTCACGCGCCGGCTGCGCGCCAACCGTTGAGGATTTTTCGTCGCACTACTGTAGCGCGCTTGCTGTTGCGAAAGGAAACATTCTCGGTTGCGTGGATGGGCCTCCCGGGCTAGAGAGGATCGGGGGATCAGAGGGATTCTCCCGCCAGGAGGGAGGACGAGATGGCCGATTCGTCACGCGCCGGTGAGACCGCCGGCTGGGGGCCCGCCACCGGACCGCTGTTCGATGCCTGGATGCGGGCGAGCCGTGCCTGGATGGAGGCCACCGGCCGTTGCGGCGCCCGCATGATCGCCTTCGTGGGCGAACGGCTCGAGGCCGACCTCGAGCACGGCAAACGGCTCGCCGAATGCCGCGATCTGGCGGCCCTCGGCGCGGCCCAGGGCGAGTGGCTGCGGCGGGCCGTGGAGGACTATCGCCGGGCGATCGAGCAGCTCTCGGCGGAGATGGCCGCCGGCCTCGAGGCGCTGCGCGAGGAGACCCGGACGGCGGCGGCGGCCGCGGCCGCACCCGCCGAGACGGCCGAGACCCGCGCCCGCGAACGGCGCGCCGCCTGACCTCGACCCGGCGGGCGGCGACGCCCGCCGGTGCTTGCCGGGGCGGCCGGAGCCGCGCATAGGCTTCGCCCATGAGCCGCCCTCTGCTCGTTCTCGACGCACGCCTGCTCGACCCCGCGAGCGGGTCGGATCGTCGCGGTGGTCTGCTCGCCGTCGGCGGCCGGATCGCCGAGTTCGGACCGCAGGTGACGGGCACGCTCGCCCCGCCCGGCACCGAGGTGGTCGACGCCCGCGGCGCCTGTCTCGCCCCGGGCCTGGTCGATCTTCGGGTGGGATTCGGCGAGCCCGGTGCGGAGCACAAAGAGCGCTTCGAGAGCGGCTGCAGGGCCGCGGTCGCGGGCGGGATCACCTCGCTCGCCCTCCTGCCCGACACCGATCCGCCGATCGACGATCCGGCGATGGTCGAGTTCGTCGCCCGTCGCGCTCGCCAGGCCAAGCTCGCCAAGGTCTATCCGATGGCGGCCGTGACCCGCGGTCTCGCCGGCCGCGAGCTGGCCGAGCTCGGCCTCCTCAAAGCCGCGGGTGCGGTCGCCTTCACCGACGGCTTCGCTGCGGTGGCGGACGCGCGGCTCATGCGGCGCGCGCTCGCCTATGCGAGCATGCTGGACGCGCTCGTCGTCCAGCATCCCGAAGAGCCGGCGCTCGCCGCCGGCGGGGCCATGAACGAGGGCCCGGTCGCCACCCGCCTGGGCCTGCCCGGTATCCCGGCGGTGGCCGAGGTGATCATGATCGAGCGCGACCTGCGCCTCCTCGAGCCTGGTCGCGGCCGGTTGCACGTGGCGCATGTGACCACCGCGGCGGCGGTCGCTGCGATCCGCGCCGCCAAGGCCCGTGGGCTCGCCGTCACCTGCGACACCACGCCGCATCACCTGCTCCTGACCGAGGCCGAGGTGGAGGGCTACCGGACCTTCGCCAAGGTCTCCCCCCCGCTGCGCGGCGAGGCCGATCGGCTCGCCCTGATCGAGGGCCTGATCGACGGCACGATCGACGCGATCGCCTCCGATCACCGGCCGCAGGACCAGGACAGCAAGCGGCTGCCCTTCGGCCAGGCGGCGTTCGGGGTGGTGGGCCTCCAGACCCTGCTCGCCGCTTCGCTCGAACTCGTCCACACCGGTCGGATGGGTCTACTCGAGCTCCTGCACAAGCTGACCGCGGCACCGGCCGCGATCCTCGGCCTCGAGGCCGGGCGGCTCCAGCGCGGTGCCCCGGCCGACCTCGTCCTGTTCGATCCCGACGCCGCCTGGACGGTGACCGAGAAGGGCCTGCTCTCGCTCGCCAAGAACACCGCCTTCGAAGGTCGCACCCTTCGCGGCCGGGTGCTGCGCACCTGGGTCGACGGGCGCTGCGTGTTCGAGGCCGAGCCCTGAGCGGGACAGAGCGCTCGGCGGAGCCGGCCGTGTCGCGCAGCCTCGTCGAACGAACGATCGGCCTGGCACTCCTCGCACTCCTGGTCTGGCTCGTCTTGTTGATCGTCCGCCCCTTCGCCGGGGCGCTCATCTGGGCGATCGTGCTCGCCGTCGCCCTCTGGCCGCTGTTCGCGCGGCTGCGCGCGGCCACGGGCGGCCGCCGGGTCGCGGCCGCGCTTCTCGTGACCCTCCTCCTGTTCGCGGTCATGGTCGTGCCGATCGTCCGGCTCGCGCTCGACGTCGGCCGCCAGGTCGACGAGCTCGTCCGGCTCGGCAACGAGCTCTCGCGCGCGCCCGCCCCGAACCCGCCGGCTTGGCTCGCCGCTCTGCCGGTTCTGGGTGGCTGGGTGGCCTCCTTCTGGTCGACGCTCCTGGTCGACCGCGAGGCGGCCGTGGGTCAGCTCCTGCCCTACCTCAAAGACGTCGGCCCCTGGCTCATCGAGTTCGGCGCCGGGCTCGGCCGAGTGGCGCTCGAGCTCCTGCTCTCCATCCTCCTGACCGGTCTCCTCCTGGTCCACGGAGAGCTCTGCGCCGACTATGTCCGTCGCTTCGTGGTGCGGATAGGCGGCGAGCGGGCCGAGCATCTGGTCGACGTCGCCGGCGGGACGGTGCGCGCCGTGGCACTCGGGGTCGTCGGCACGGCGATCGTCCAGGCCCTCTTGGCGCTCGTGGGCTACGTGGTGGCGGGCGTGCCGGCCGCCGGCCTGCTCGCCGTGCTGGTTTTCGGCTTCAGCGTCGTCCATCTTCCCGTGGTGCTGGCCGGGCTGCCGGCCGCCGCCTGGCTCTTCTATCAGGAGGGCCCGAGCGCCACCGCGATCGGCCTTTCGATCTGGATCGTCGCGGTGAGTGTGATCGACAATTTCTTGCGCCCCTATCTCATCAGTCAGGGCACGCGGCTGCCGGTCCTGCTCATCATCCTGGGGGTGGTCGGCGGCGTGCTCGCCTTCGGTGCGATGGGCCTGTTCTTCGGCGCGGTCGTGATCGCCGTCGCTCATCGCCTGCTGCTCGACTGGCTCGACCAGCCGGAGGGGGGCGCGGACGAGCTGCGGGACGGCCCCTAGGC
>DAIOUO010000032.1:0-4646 GCA_036759485.1 Geminicoccaceae bacterium
CCCCCGCCGCCCGCGCCGCGAACGCCGTCCCCGCTTCTCGCACCCACGTCCCCTCAGGAGCCCGACGCATGAGACCCGCCGAGATCAGTCGCCGCAAGGCCATCGCCGCGACCGCGGCGCTGTTCGCCGCTGTCCGGACGCTCGCCCCCGCCGGCCTGCGCGCCGAGAGTGGGACCGCGCCCGAGGTCAGGCGCGCCACGCTCGGCTTCATCGCGCTGACCGACGCGGCGCCCCTCATCGTCGCGAAGGAGAAGGGATTCTTCGCCAAGCACGGGATGAGCGAGGTCGAGGTCGCCCGGCAGGCCTCCTGGGGGGCCACGCGCGACAATCTGGTCTTGGGCTCGGCGCGCGGCGGCATCGACGGCGCGCATCTCCTCACCCCGATGGCCTATCTCGTCCACACCGGGCGGGTGGTGCAGAACAACCAACCCGTGCCGATGGCCCTGCTCGCCCGGCTGAACACCAACGGCCAGGGGATCAGCGTCGCCGCCAAGCACGCCCCGCTCGCCGCCCGCCTCGATGCCTCGCCCCTGCGCCGCGCCCTCGGGCCGGAGAGCAAGGTGGCGATGACCTTTCGCGGCGGCACGCACGATCTCTGGCTGCGCTACTGGCTCGCCGCGGCCGGCATCGACCCCGACCGCGACGTCACCACGATCGTCGTGCCGCCGCCGCAGATGGTCGCCAACATGCGGGTCGGCACGATGGACGCGTTCTGCGTGGGCGAGCCGTGGAACGCCCAGCTCGTCTCCATGCGCCTCGGCTACACCGCCTGCGTCACCGGCGAACTGTGGCCCGACCATCCCGAGAAGTGCTTCGCGATGCGGGCCGACTGGGTCCAGGAGCACCCGCGTGCGGCCGAGGCGCTGACCGCCGCCGTGATCGAAGCCCAGCGTTGGTGCGACGACCCGGCGAACACCGCCGAGATGTGCGAGATCATCGGCCGCCGCGCCTGGCTGAACGTGGCGCCCGCTGACATCCTCGCTCGGATGCGGGGCGAGATCGACTACGGCGACGGACGTCGCGTGGTGCGCCGCGAGATCACCGTGAAGTTCTGGCGGGATCACGCCAGCTATCCGTTCCGCAGCCACGACCTGTGGTTCCTCACCGAACACGTCCGTTGGGGCGTGCTTCCCGCCGAGCTCGACACGGCGAAGTTGGTCGCCGAGGTGAACCGAGAGGAGATCTGGCGTGCCGCCGCGGCCCGTGCCGGCGTGCCGAACGCCGAAGTCCCGAAGAGCACCTCGCGCGGTCGCGAAACCTTCTTCGACGGCAAGGTCTTCGACCCCGACGACCCGCGCGCCTGGCTCGAGTCCCAGGCCATCAAACGACTTGCCACGGAGTGACGAGCGTGAACGCCTTGGCCTCCTCCCCGACCGAACCGGTCAGCGCCGTTTGCACCACAGGTCTCGCCGCACGCCTTTCGCGACTAGTGTCGGCGCTGTGCGAGCCGGCCAAGCGCGCCCTCGAGGTCGTGCTGCCCCCGCTGGTGCTCCTCGCTCTGCTCGCGGGGATCTGGGAATGGGCGGCCTCCGGACCGGCGGCCACCTTGCCACCCCCTTCGATGGTCTGGGAGAACTCGCGCGAGCTGATCTTCCGCCCCTTCTACGACCGCGGCGGGCTCGACAAGGGCCTCGGCCTGCACCTGCTCGCGAGCCTCGAGCGGATCGCCCTGGGCTTCACGATGGCGGCCGCGATCGGCGTCGCGGTCGGCATGCTGATCGGCTCCTCGCGGCTCGCCTTGCGCGCCCTCGATCCCCTGTTCCAGGTCCTGCGTACCGTTCCGCCACTCGCTTGGCTGCCGCTCTCGCTGGCCGCGTTCCGCGAGGCCCAACCCTCCGCGATCTTCGTCATCTTCGTCACCGCGGTTTGGCCGATCGTGATCAACACCGCCGTCGGCGTCCACAACGTCCCCCGCGACTATCACAATGTCGCGCGGGTCCTGCGACTGTCCGGCCCGGCCTGGTTCCTGCGCATCGTCGTGCCGGCGGCGGCCCCGTACATCTTCACCGGCCTGCGGATCGGCGTCGGATTGTCCTGGCTCGCCATCGTCGCCGCCGAGATGCTGATCGGCGGGGTCGGTATCGGCTTCTTCGTCTGGGACGCGTGGAACTCCTCCAATCTCTCCGACATCGTCGTGGCCCTCGTCTACATCGGGCTCGTGGGCTTCCTCCTCGATCGACTGACGGCCCTCGTCGGGCGCGCCGTGACGCGCGGCACGAGCGAGCAGTGAGCGGGAAACGCGCCGTGGAACGCCCCTTCCTCGAGATCAGCCGGGTCTCGCTCCGTTTCGCGCCCGGTTCGCCCCACGTGCTCAGGGGGATCGACCTCAAGGTCCACGAGGGCGAGTTCGTGGCCGTCATCGGCCATTCGGGCTGCGGCAAGTCGACCCTCCTCAACATCGTGGCGGGGCTCCTGCGTGCGACCGAAGGCGGCGTCTTCCTCGCCGGGCGCGAGGTCGACGAACCCGGGCCCGACCGTGCGGTGGTGTTCCAGAACCACTCCCTCCTGCCTTGGCTGACGGTCTACGAGAATGTCCGCCTGGCGGTCGACTGCACGGTCGGGCGAACCATGTCGCGCGCCGAGCGTGACGGCTGGACGCGGCGAACCCTCGCCCTCGTCCGCATGGAGGCGCACGCCGACAAACGTCCCGCGGAAATCTCGGGCGGGATGAAGCAGCGCGTGGGGATCGCCCGCGCCCTCGCCATGCGCCCGCGGGTCCTCCTGCTCGACGAGCCGTTCGGCGCGCTCGACGCGCTGACGCGTGCGCATCTGCAGGACCAGGTGATGGACATCCACGCCCGCCTCGGGACCACCGTCATCATGATCACCCACGACGTCGACGAGGCGGTGCTCCTGTCCGACCGCATCGTCATGATGACGAACGGCCCGAACGCGACCATCGGTGAACTGCTCGAGGTGGACCTGCCGCGGCCGCGCGACCGGCTCCGGCTCGTCTCGCACCCGCGCTTCCTGGCGGCGCGGGAAGCGGTCCTCCGCTTCCTGCACGAGCGTCACGCCTCGCCCGCGGTGGCGTGAGCCGTGCGCGTGCTGGTCGTCGGTGCGGGACCGGCGGGGCTTCGCTGCGCGCTCCGGCTCGCCGGCGCCGGCGTCGATGTCGTGCTGTGCGGCGACGAGCCCACGGAGCCCTACGATCGGGTCGCGCTCGGTCAGATCCTGGCCGGCCGAGCGCAGCCGCGCGACCTCGTCACCTACTCGGCCGAGCGCCTCCACGCGCTCGGGGTCGATTTCCGGCCCGGGACGCGGATCGTCGACATCGACCTGCCCACGGGCCGGGCACGCACGGCGGGCGGCGAAGCGGTCGCGTGGGACCGACTGGTGCTCGCCACCGGCTCCGAGGCGATCCGACTTCCCGTGCCGGGCGCCGATCTCGAGGGCGTGTTCGTCTATCGCCGCCTCGCCGACGTGCTCGCCTTGCGCCGACGCGTCGTGCCCGGTCTTCGGGCGGTCGTGATCGGCGGCGGGCTTCTCGGGCTCGAGGCGGCAGGGGCCCTCGCCGGCCACGGCGCCCGCGTCACGGTCGTGCACGCCGCCCCCTGGCCGATGGAGCGTCAGCTCGACGCCGGGGCCGGCGATCTTCTCGCCCGGGCGCTGCGGGCCCGCTTCGGCATCCACTTCGTGATGCCCGCGACGACCTCGGCGATCGAGGGCGAAAGCGCGGTCCGGCTCGTTCGCCTGGCGGACGGCACGCGGCTGCCCGCCGAGCTCGTGGTGATGGCCGTCGGTGTGCGGCCCGAAACGACGCTCGCCCGTTCGGCCGGACTTCCGGTCGACCGCGGAATCCGGGTGGACGGGGCCATGCGAACGAGCGCAGCCGGCATCTTCGCGATCGGCGAGTGCGCCGAGCACGACGGGGTCGTCTGCGGGCTCGTGGCCCCCGCTCTGGCGATGGCCGAGGTGGCGGCGGAAGCGATCCTCGGCGGACCGGCTCGCTACGCTCCGAAGCCCACCCCGGCGACTCTCAAGGTCGCGGGGATCGGCGTCTGGTCGGCCGGCGCGATCGCTCCCCCGCAGGCCGAGACGATCCTCCTGCGCGACGACGGCTCCGGCACCTACCGTCGGCTCTGGCTGCGGGACGGGCGCGCCGTCGGTGCCGTCCTCGTGGGCGACACCTCCGACGCGCCCTTCTTCCTCGATCTCGTCGCGGCGGAGCGCGACGTCGCACACCGCCGTCACACCGTCCTCTTCGGACCCGCTTTCCAAGAGGCCGCATGATGAACGACGAGCCGTTCACAGCGGAGCAACGCGAGTATCTCAAGGGCTTCATGGCCGGGGTGGAGGTCCGGCATGGGCTGTTGCGTCCGGCCGCCGAGCGCGAGCCCGGCCCGCCGCCCGACGCGCTGCGCGCGGCTCAGGACGCGGCGCTGGCCCGTGGCGGCAAGCTCACGCCGCAGGAGGAGGCGAAGCGCGCGAAGCATCCGCTGGATCGCTGGGACGAGATCACCGAACGGGCGGCGCGGGCGGTGTTTCCCAAGCCCATCGACGACTTCCTCGGCCGTTGGCACGGGCTGTTCTTCGTCGGCCCGACCCAAGAGGCGTTCATGTGTCGCCTGCGTATCCCGGGCGGGATCCTCTCGGCCCATCAGCTCGAGGGCGTGGCGCGGATCGCACGGGCGTGTGGCGGCGGC
>DAIOUO010000032.1:4656-16768 GCA_036759485.1 Geminicoccaceae bacterium
ACGCCGACATCACCACCCGCGCCAATCTGCAGATCCGGGAAATCCCCGCCGCGAAGGGGCCCGAGGTGGTGATGGAGCTTTCCGAGCTCGGGCTCGTGCCGCTCGGTACCGGGGCCGACAACGTGCGCAACATCACCGCGAGCCCGACGGCCGGGATCGATCCGGCGGAGCTGATCGACACGCGGCCGATCGTGCGGGCGCTCCACCATCACGTCCTGAGGACACGCGACCTGTTCGCCCTCCCGCGCAAGTTCAACATCGCGTTGTGGGGCGGCGGTCGGGTCGAGGTGCTCCAGGACACCAACGACATCGCCCTCTCGGCCGTGGACACGGATCGGGGCCCCCGCTTCCTGCTCGGCCTCGGCGGCATCACGGGACATCGCGACTTCGCCCGCGGCACGGGCCGGCTCGTGCGGCCCGAGGCGGTGGTACCCCTGTGCGATGCGATCCTCCGCGTCTTCGTCGCCGAAGGCGACCGCACCGACCGGCGCAAGGCGCGGCTCAAATACGTTCTCGACCGGTTGGGCGTCGAAGCGTTCGTCGGCCTCGTCGAGCAGCGCCTCGGCGCACCGCTCGAGCGCGCGGCGGATGCCTCGATCCGGCCTCCGCCGCCACCGCTCAAGCACGGTCACGTGGGTGTCCACCCCCAGAAGCAGCAGGGCCTGTTCTACGTCGGCGTCACGACCCCGGTCGGGCGGCTCACCGTGGAGCGCCTGCTCGGTCTGGCCGAGCTCTCGCGTCGCTTCGGTTCCGGAACCATCCGCCTCACCGTCTGGCAGAACCTCCTGATCAGTGACATTGCGGAAGCCGCCCTGCCGCGGTTCCTCGAGGAGCTGGCCGGCCTCGGCCTCTCGCACGAAGCGAGCGCGATCCGCGGCGGCCTCGTCGCCTGCACCGGCAACGTGGGCTGCAAGTTCGCTGCCGCGAACACCAAACGCCACGCCGCCCAGCTCGCCGACTTCCTCGAATCCCGGCTCGCCCTCGACCAGCCGATCAACATCCATCTCACCGGCTGCCACCATTCCTGCGCCCAGCACTATGTCGGCGACATCGGTCTGCTCGCGACCAGGGTCGAGTGTGGGGACGAGACGGTCGAGGGCTACGACCTGCACGTCGGCGGTGGCGCGCGTCCGGAGCAGGGGCTCGGCCGGCCGATCCTGAGCGGAATTCCGGCTGAACAGGTGGGTCCGCACGTCCTCGCCCTGCTCCGTGCCTGGCTGGCAACCCGCTCGCCGAACGAGACCTTCCGCGATTTCTGCGCGCGGCACGGCACGGATGCCCTCGCGATGCTCGCCGGCGCGCGGACGGAGGAGCCGGCATGAACGCGTTCGTCTCCCCTCCTGCTCCGGGCCCCCGGACCGGTTCCGTGCCCTTCGTCCCGGAGAACGCACCCTTCACTCGCGCTCAGCGCGCCTGGCTGAACGGCTTCTTCGCCGGGCTCTACGCCGGCGCGCCGGCCACCGCCGCCGTTCCGACCGAGGCCCCGCAGCCGGTCGAGGCCGAGGATTTCCCCTGGCACGACCCGTCCCTCGAGCTCGCCGAACGGCTGCGCCTCGCCGAAGGACGCCCGCTCGCACGCCGGCTGATGGCAGCGATGGCGCAGCTCGACTGCGGGCAATGCGGCTACATCTGCCGCACCTATGCCGAGGCGCTCGCGAACGGGACGGAGCGTTCGACCGCGCTCTGCGTCCCCGGCGGCAAGGCGACCCAGAAGGCCGTCAAGGCGCTGCTCGCCGCCGCCGGCACGCCGCTCGCAACGCCCGTTTCCGCCTCGGCGGCGGCGACCCGACAGCCGAACGCCGTGCTGCGGGTCGTCGCCGTCCGCAGGCTCACCGCCGAAGGCTCCACGAAGGACGTCCGTCACGTCGTGCTCGACCTCGCCGGAAGCGGCCTGCGCTACGAGCCGGGCGACAGCCTCTCGCTCCACTGCCCGAACGATCCCACACGGGTCGGAGCCGTCCTTTCCACCCTGGGTGCCGACGCGCTGACGCCCGTCCGGGTGGACGGGGCGGAGACGTCGCTGCGCGAGGCTTTCGAAAGCGCGCTCGACATCGCGCGCCCGCTGGATCGTACGCTCGAGCTTCTCGCGGGTGCGGCGACGCGCTCGGAGGAAGCGGCGGCACTTCGAGCCCTGGCCGATGGCGAAGAGGGCGCGGAGCCGGCAGCCGCCGACCTCCTCGACCTGCTCGAGATCTTCCCGTCTGCCCGCCCACCGCTGCAGGCGCTGATCGACAGCCTGCCGAGGCTCAAGCCTCGGCTCTACTCGATCGCCTCCTCGCAGCTCGCAGTGGGCGAACAGGTCGAGCTCTGTGTCGGCGTCGTACGTGACGACCGGCGCGGGCGGATCCGCTACGGCGTCGCCTCCGGCCATCTCGCCTTCCGCGCGCTCGCTGCGAACCCACTGCGGGCGGAGGTCAAGTCGAGCCACTTCCGGCTGCCGGCCGACCCCGCGACTCCTGTGGTCATGATCGGCCCGGGTACCGGCATCGCCCCCTTCCGCGCCTTCCTCCAGCACCGGGCGGCGCTCGGCCTCGCTGGCCGGACCTGGCTCTTCTTCGGCAACCCGAATCGCGCGACCGACTTCCTCTTCGGCGAGGAGATCGAGGCGTGGCGAGCGGTCGGTGTCCTCTCGCGCCTCTCGCTCGCCTGGTCGCGGGACGGCTCGAGCAAGACCTACGTCCAGCACCGGATGCGGGAGGAGTCGGCCGAGCTGTGGCGATGGTTCGAGGAGGGCGCGCATCTCTACGTCTGCGGCGACGCGAGCCGCATGGCCAAAGACGTGGATGCGGCCTTGCGCGAGATCGCCCAGGCCGAAGGCGGCATGAGCGAGGATCGGGCACGCGACTGGCTCGCCACACTCGCTCGCCAGGGTCGCTACCTGCGGGACGTCTACTGATCATGGAGGGCACGCGCGGGACCCGGGCGGTGCGCACCACCTGCCCCTATTGCGGCGTTGGCTGCGGCGTGATCGCCGAACCGGACGGCCGGGGCGGCGCAGCCATAGCGGGCGACCCGGCGCATCCCGCCAACCGCGGTCGGCTGTGCAGCAAGGGCGCGGCACTCGGCGAGACGCTCGGCCTCGCCGATCGGCTGCTCCATCCCGAGGTGAACGGCAAGCGCGCCTCTTGGGACTTCGCGCTCGACGCGGTCGCCGAGGGCTTCCACAGGGCCCTCGAGCGCTTCGGCCCGGAGGGCGTGGCGCTCTACGTCTCCGGCCAGCTGCTGACCGAAGATTATTACGCTGCCAACAAGTTCGCCAAAGGGGTGCTGGGCACCGGCAACATCGACAGCAACTCGCGGCTCTGCATGGCGAGCGCGGTCGCCGCCCACATCCGTGCCTTCGGCGAGGACGTGGTACCCTGCACCTACGAGGATCTCGAGTGCTGCGACCTCCTCGTCCTCGTCGGCAGCAACCTCGCCTGGTGCCATCCCGTCCTTTTCCGGCGCGTCGCCGCGGTCAAGGCGGCACGGCCGGAGCTGCGCATCGTGGTCGTCGATCCGCGCCGCACCGCGACCTGCGAGGAGGCCGACCTTCATCTGCCGCTCGCACCCGGCAGCGACGTCGCCCTGTTCGCCGCCTTGCTCGCCGAGCTCGAGCGCCGCGGCCTCGGCGACGAGAGGTTCCTTGCGACCCGCACGGAGGGGGCGGAAACGGCCCTCGCGGTCGCCCGGGCGCTGGCTCCCGAAGCCGCGCGCCGCACCGGCCTGGACTCCGACCGTCTTCGCGCTTTCCTCGACCTCTGGTGCGGCACGGAACGGGTCGTCACCCTCTGGAGCCAGGGCGTCAACCAGTCGGTCGCCGGCACCGACAAGGCGACGGCGATCGTCAACTGCCACCTCTTCAGTGGACGCATCGGCCGGCCCGGCACGGGACCGTTCAGCGTCACGGGCCAGCCGAACGCGATGGGTGGGCGCGAAGTGGGCGCGCTCGCCACGGCGCTCGCCGGTCATCTGCGCTTCGACGTGCCGCGGGAAGTCGAGGCACTGCGGGCGTTCTGGCGGCTGCCGAGGCTTGCGACCCGCCCCGGCCTGAAGGCGGTCGAGATGTTCGAAGCCCTCGCCCGAGGTCGGCTCGGTGCGCTCTGGGTGATGGCGACGAACCCGGCCGTCTCCCTACCCGCCGGGGAGCGGGTCCGCACCGCTCTCGCCCGCGCGCCGTTCCTGGTGGTGAGCGAAGCGAGCCGTCGATCCGACACCGCCGGCTTCGCGCATGTCCGCCTGCCGGCCCTCGCCTGGGGCGAGAAGGACGGCACCACCACCAACAGCGAGCGTGTCATCAGCCGCCAGCGGGCCTTCTTGCCCGGACCGGGCGAGGCGCGCCCCGACTGGTGGATCGTCGCCCAGGTCGCCCGCCGGCTCGGGTTCGGCTGGGCTTTCGACTGGCACGGACCGGCCGCGATCTTCCGCGAGCACGCGGCGGTGACGGGGCTCGCGCGACCCGCCGACCGGCTGTTCGACCTGAGCGGCCTCGCGGACCTCGACGACGCCGAGTACGACGCCCTCGCGCCGACGCGATGGCCCGTGCCGACCCGCGGGATGTCGATCGAGCGCCCGTTGCCGAGACGTGACGAGCAGGGCTCGCGGCTTCGCCTCGTCCCGACCCCGTTCCGTCCGCCCGCGGCCGAGCCCGGTCGAGGCTTTCCGCTGCGGCTCCTCACCGGCAGAGTCCGCGACCAGTGGCACACGATGACGCGAACCGGCGTCGTACCGCGATTGATGGCGCATCGGCCCGAGCCGCTCCTCACCCTGCATCCCGAGGACGCCGCCGGGCTTCGAGCCGGCGATCTCGTCCGGGCGCAGACACCGGAAGGCGCGGCGGTGTCCCGCCGCGCCTGCGACTCCGGCCTGCCGCGGGGCGCCGCCTTCGCGCCGATGCATTGGAGCGCGGCCTTCGCTCCGGCGGCGCGGGTCAACGGCGCGATCGCTGCCGCGGTGGATCCGCTGAGCGGCCAGCCGGAGCTCAAGCACGCGCCGCTCCGCATCCGCCCCTTCCCCGCCCGCTGGCACGGCTTCCTCCTGGCGAAACGGCGCCTGTCGGCGGACCTCGCGGCCTGGTGTGCGGTCGTGCCCCTCGAGGGCAGCGCCTGGCGACACGAGCTCGCCGGCCTCGAGACACCGCACGAGGCGTTCGCAAGGCTGCGCGCACTGTTCGCCGCCGATGCGTGGGCCGTCTACGAGGATCCCGCGGCCGGCGTGTATCGTGCCGCCACCTTCGAAGGCGAGGGGCTCCTTGCCGTGCTCGCCGTGGCACCCCGGGTCGACCTCTTGCCGCCGCGCGGCTGGCTCGCGACCCTGCTCGCTTCGGGTACGATCGCGGCCGAGGATCGCGCCGCGCTATTGGCCGGTCGGCGCCCCGACCGTCCGCCCCCCTCGCCCGTGATCTGCGTCTGCCACGGCGTGCGGGCCGACACGATCCGGGCCTGTGGCGGCCGCGACGTGGAGAGCGTGGGCCGGCTGACCGGAGCCGGGACCGGCTGCGGCTCCTGTCGGCCCGAAATCGCCGCCCTGCTCGTGCCGGTGGCTGGTTGATGCGCTACTTCCCAGCCTTTCTCGATCTGCGCGGCCGTACCGTCCTCCTCGTTGGCGAGGGCGAGGCGGCAGACGGCAAGGCAGCCCTGCTCGCCGCAGCGGGTGCCGTCGTCCGCCGGACCGTCCGTTTCCACACCGCTCTCCTCGACGGGGTGGCGATCGCGGTCGGCGCCGGGGCGCCGGAAGAGGACCTGCGCGCCTTGTCCGCCGCGGCGCGGGCGCGCGGCGTGCCGGTGAACGTCGTCGACCGGCCGGAGCTCTGCACGTTCGTCGTTCCCGCGATCGTCGATCGCGACCCGGTCACGGTGGCGATCTCCACGGCGGGCACGGCGCCCGTGCTCGCCCGCACGATCCGCGGCAAGATCGAGGCGCTCCTGCCGCCCGGGCTCGGCCGGCTCGCCGAACTCGCCGGGCGGTTCGCCGCCCGGGTGCGCCGGGTCCTCCCCGATCCGGGCGCACGCCGCCGTTTCCTCGAGGCCGCCCTCACCGGAGCTCCGGCCGAACTCGCGCTGGCCGGGCGGACGCGGGAGGCCGAGGCGGCCTTCGCCCGGGCGCTCGCGGCGGCCGATCGAGCGCCACCGGGAATGGTGTTCCTGGTCGGCGCGGGCCCGGGCAGCGCGGACCTCCTCACGTTGCGCGCCCTGAGGCTCCTCGGCGAGGCGGACGTGATCCTGCACGACCGGCTGGTCTCGGAGGAGGTGCTGGCGATGGCACGCCGCGATGCGGCGCGCATCCACGTCGGCAAGGCGCCGGGCGAACACCGCATGACGCAGGACGAGATCAACGCGCTCATCGTCCGCCTCGCGCGCGAGGGTAACCGCGTGGTGCGTCTCAAAGGGGGCGATCCCTTCGTGTTCGGCCGCGGTGGCGAGGAGTTGGCGGCCTGCCGCGAGGCTGGAATCCCGTGTGAAGTCGTGCCCGGCGTGACGGCGGCGCTCGCCTGTGCCGCCGAAGCCGGCATTCCGCTGACCCATCGCGCCGTGGCCCGCACGCTCACCCTCGTCACCGGGCACACCCGCGAAGGGCGTGTCGACATCGACTTCGACGCCCTCGCGCGGCCCGGGCAGACGATCGCAGTCTACATGGCGCGGTCGAGCCTCTCCGAGATCGTGTGCGGCCTGCTCGCGGCCGGGCTCGATCCGGGGACCCCGGCCGTGCTCGTGGAGAACGGTGGCACGGACCGAGCACGCCGCCTCGAGGGGACCGTGGCCGCCCTCCCCCGCCTCGCCGCCCGTTGGTGGGGAGACGGCCCCGTCATGCTCTTGATCGGCGAGGTGGTCGCCGCGAACGGGAAGCTCGCCGCGGTCGGGGCGACGGTCGCGACCCGAATAGGGGATTCACCTCCGCGGCGAGGGCGAGGCCGGCCGCACACCACCGTTTCGAGCCCCCGCTCGGCCCCCTCTCCGGCCCTCAGAGCAGCCAGAAGGTCGAAAGCGAGAGGAAGGTGAAGAAGCCGATCGCGTCGATCGTGGGCGTGACGAAGACCGAAGAGGCGATCGCCGGATCGAAGCCGAAGCGGTCGAGCAGGAGGGGGACGGTGACCCCGATCAGCGCCGCCACCGTGATCGTCACGAGGATCGACACGGCGAAGACCAGGGCGAGATCCAGCATGCCGAACCAGACGAGGGTCAGCGCGAAGGCCACCGCCATGATGACGCTCGCGTTGAGCGCCCCCACGGCGAGCTCCTTGGCGAGCATCTTGAGGGCGTTGGCCCGCGTGAGCTCCTTCACCGCGAGACCGCGGACCACGACCGCGAGCGTCTGAACCCCGGCATTGCCGCCGAGCGCCGCGCTGATCGGCATGAGCACGGCGAGTGCCACGAGCTTCTCGATCGCGGCTCCGAAGGCGTCGATAACCGTCGCACCGAGTGTGGCCGAGACCATGCTCACGAGCAGCCACGGCACCCGCCGCCGGGCCGTCTCGAGCGGGCTCGCGAAGACGTCGGTCTCGGACACGCCGCCCAGCTTCAACAGATCGTCCTCGGCCTCCTCGTCGATCACGTCGACCACGTCGTCGACGGTGATCGTGCCGAGAAGCCGCCCTTCGGGGCTGACCACTGGCGCCGAGACGAGGCCGTATTGCTTGAAGATGAAGGCCACCTGCTCCTGGTCGGTCTCAGCCGGGATCAGGTGGAGCTCCTTCATGGTGAGCGAGCGCAGCGGCACCTCGCGCCGGCTCCGCACCACCCGCGAGAGCGGCACCGCGCCCACCGGCCGGAAGCGCACATCGACAATGAACAGCTCGTAGAAATCGTCGGGCAGGTCGTCGTGAGCGCGCAGGAAATCGATGGCCTGGCCGACCGTCCAATAATCGGGCAGCGCCACGAACTCGCGAGCCATGAGGCGGCCGGCCGAATATTCCGGAAAGGCCAGCCCCTGCTCGAGGAAAGCCCGCTCGGAGAGCGGCAGAGCCTGGAGGATCGCCCGTTGCAGCGCTGGCTCGAGGTCGGAGAGGAGGTCGACCGCGTCGTCGGTCTCTAGCCGGGCGACGATTCGGGCCGCCGCCTCGGGTCCGAGATCCTCGACCAGCCGGGCGCGGACCTCGGAGTCGAGATAGCCCAGCGTGTCTGCCGGCAGCTGCTCGCCGAGCGCCGCCACGAGCCGCGGCCGGTCGTCGGCAGCGAGCTGCTCCAAGAGATCGGCCAGATCGGCCGGGTGCAATGGCGTCGCGAGCCCGGCCGCGAGATCGAGGGCGCCCGCGCCGAGGGCTTCCTCGACCTCGGCCAACAACGCCTCGGACAGGCCCGGGGCGTGGCCGGCCGCCCGCTCCTCGGCCCGCCGCTCGGCCGCCGAGGCGCCGCTCACGCCACCTCGGCCGTGCCCCGGGCGAGCGCGTCGACGCAGGCCACGGCGCTCATGTTGACGATCCCGCGGGCGGTGACCGAGGCGTTGAGCACGTGCGCCGGTGCCCGCGGACCGATCAGGATCGGGCCGATCGTGACCGCCTCGCTCACGACCTTCACGAGATTGTAGGCGGCCGAGGCGGCATCGAGCGAGGGCATGATCAAGAGATTGGCCTCGCCCGAGAGAGTGGAGTTGGGCAATAGCCGGCGGCGGATCGTCTCGGAGAGGGCGGTGTCCGCCTGCATCTCGCCGTCGACCTCGAGCCCGGGCGCCATGCTCCGGAGAATCGCGAGGGCCGCTCGCATCTTGCGCGCCGAGGCGGTGTCGCGCGAGCCGAAATTGCTGTGCGAGACGAGCGCCACCTTGGGCTCGAGGCCGAACCCCCGGACGATCTCCGCGGCCCGGATCGTGGTCTGAGCGATCTGCTCGGCCGAGGGATCCTCGGCGACCGAGGTGTCGGCCACGAACAGCCCCCCTCGGTCGAGCACGATGCCGTGCACGGCCGAGGCCTCCGTCATCTCCGGCCGCAGCCCGAGCACGTCCAGGATGTGGCGAAGATGCGAGAGGAAGCGGCCGACCGGGCCGGCGAGCATCGCATCGGCCTCGCCGCGCGCCACCATGATCGCAGCGATCACCGTGCGCCGGGTCCGAACGATCTCGCGGGCGAGCTGGGGAGTGACCCCGTGGCGGCCCATTCGTTCCAGATAGAAGGCCACGTAATCGTTGTAGCGCGGGTCGCTGTCCGGGTTGCAGAGCTCGAAGTCGCGGCCCGCCTCGAGCGGCAGGCCGAGCCGCTGGATCCGGCTCGCCACAACCTCCGGGCGCCCGATCAGGATCGGTCGGGCGAGCCGCTCCTCGACCACGACCTGCACGGCGCGCAGGACGCGCTCTTCCTCGCCGTCGGTGTAGACGAGCCGCCGAGGGGCGGCACGGGCCCGCTCGAAGAGCGGCCGCATGAGGAACCCCGACTTCCATACCCGCTGGCCGAGGCGGGCGCGATAGGCGGCGTGATCGCCGATCGGCCGAGTCGCGACCCCGCTCTCGACCGCCGCCCGGGCGACGGCGGCCGGCAGCTCGACGATCAGCCGCGGATCGAAGGGCTTGGGGATAAGATAGTCGGGGCCGAAGCGGAGCGCCTCCTGGCCGTAGACCGCGGTGACGGTCTCGGGGGCCGGCTCGCGGGCGAGGCGCGCGAGTGCTTGCACGCAGGCCACTTCCATCGCCTCGTTGATCGTCGTGGCCCCGACGTCGAGCGCGCCTCGGAAGATGAACGGGAAGCAGAGGACGTTGTTGACCTGGTTCGGATAGTCGCTTCTGCCGGTGGCGACGATCACGTCCGGCCGGGCCGCCTTGGCGACCTCGGGCAGGATCTCCGGGACCGGGTTGGCGAGCGCGAAGACGATCGGCCGCGCCGCCATCTTCCGGAGGAGCTCGGGCTTCAACACGTTCGGTGCGGAAAGGCCCAAGAAGACGTCCGCCCCCTCGATCGCCTCGGCGAGCGTGCGCGCCCGGGTGGGTCGCGCCCAACGCGCTTTCCAGGGGTCCATGAGCCGCTCGCGACCCTCGTAGACCACGCCCTCGATGTCGGTCGCGAGCACGTTCTCGGGCTTCAGGCCCAGCCGCGCCAGCAGATCGAGGCAGGCGAGTGCCGCGGCTCCGGCGCCGCTCGTGACCAGGCGAATTTCGGCGAGCCGTTTGCCGACGAGCTCGAGGGCATTCGCGAGCGCGGCTGCGACGATGATCGCAGTGCCGTGCTGGTCGTCGTGGAAGACCGGAATCCGCATCCGCTCCTTGAGCCGGCGCTCGATCTCGAAACATTCCGGGGCCTTGATGTCCTCGAGGTTGATCGCCCCGAAGGTCGGCTCGAGAGCCGCCACGATCTCGACGAACCGGTCGACGTCGCGGGCGTCGACCTCGATGTCGAAGGCGTCGATGCCTGCGAACTTCTTGAAGAGGACGGCCTTGCCCTCCATCACGGGCTTGGCGGCCAAGGGCCCGATGGCACCCAGGCCCAAAACGGCCGTGCCGTTGGTCACGACCGCTACGAGATTGCTGCGGCTCGTGAGCTCGGCCGCGGCCATCGGATCGGCCACGATGGCCTCGCAGGCGGCGGCCACGCCCGGAGAGTAGGCGAGCGAGAGATCGCGTTGGGTGGCCAAGGGCTTGCTCGCTGCCACCGCGAGCTTTCCCGGGATCGGATGGCGGTGATAGTCGAGCGCGTCCAGGCGCAGCCGATCCTCGCTCATGCACCTCGTCCGGTCGGCTGCCGACCCTCCGCGGGAGGGGTGTTCGATGGTGCGGTCGAGAAGACTCGAACTTCCACGGCCCGAAGGCCACCAGCCCCTCAAGCTGGCGCGTCTACCAATTCCGCCACGACCGCACTATGAGGGCGCCGCGAGGGTGCGGCGTGGCGGGCGATCTAGCAAAAGGACCGGGGCCGGGCAAGACGGGCGTGCGTGCGCCGGAATGGCGCGTGCAGCCGGGCCTTCTGCCCTACCCCGAGGCGGTGGCGACCATGGAAGCGCGGGCCGCGGCGATCCGCGCCGGGTGCGCCCCCGAGCTCGTCTGGCTCGTCGAGCATCCCCCGCTCTACACCGCCGGCACGAGCGCCGATCCGGCCGAACTCCTCGATCCCGACCGCTTCCCGGTCTTCCGGACCGGGCGAGGCGGCCGCTACACCTATCACGGGCCGGGCCAGCGGGTGGTCTATGTCCTGCTCGACCTCGAGCGGCGGGGCCGCGACCTCAAGGCACACGTCCGGCGGCTCGAGGAGTGGGTGATCCGCACCATCGCCCGCCTCGGCGTGCGGGGCGAGCGGCGCTGCGACCGCATCGGCGTCTGGGTGCCACTCCCGGGGAGGGGCGAGGCCAAGATCGCGGCGATCGGGGTCCGCGTGCGGCACTGGGTCACTTATCACGGCCTCGCCCTGAACGTCGCACCCGACCTCGCCCATTTCGCCGGCATCGTGCCCTGCGGCCTCCCGGCATGGCCCGTCACCTCGCTCGCCGCCCTCGGCCTGAACGTGTCCATGGCGGAGGTCGACCGGCATCTCGAGGCGACCTTCCCCGAGGTCTTCGGGACCGAGGCGGGCCCGCACGTTCCCGCTTCGGAGGCCTCGCCCGTCGGCGGCCCGTTGCGCCCGGGCTCGGACGCCCCATCTCAGTGACGATGCGACGGCACCACCCCGCCGCCCCGGCCAGAGGCCAGCTCCGGCTCGCTCTCGCGTTCGCCGCGGGCCTTCTCCTCGCGCCGGCGCCGGCCCGCGCCGCCTGCACCGATCTCGCCGCACCCGGCGTCGAATGGCGTCGCTGCCGGATGGACGGTGCCGCCCTCGAAGGCGTCGATCTGACCGGTGCCCGGCTCGCCGACGCTTCCTTCCAGCGCGCCTCGCTCCAGGGTGCCCGCCTCGTCGGGATCGACGGTCGGCGGCTCCGGCTGATCTCGACCGATCTCAGGGGGGCGGTACTCGACGGCGCCGACCTCACCGGTGCCGATCTGACCAACGCCGTGCTCACCGGCGCCTCGCTTAAGGGCGCCAATCTGCGCCGCGCGCGCTTGTTCCGCGCCGATCTGAAGGGCGCCGACCTCACCGAGGCCAATCTCGACGGGGCCGATCTGTTGCACGCCGAGCTGGCCGGTGCGCGCTGGATCGACGGGGTGAGCGTGTGCGCCGAGGACTCGGTCGGCCGCTGCCATCCCCGCCCGGCCGCGCCCGCCGACGGTCCCCCCGGACCAGGCA
>DAIOUO010000033.1:0-16663 GCA_036759485.1 Geminicoccaceae bacterium
ACCGGCCGGCCGCGGCCGGCAGACCAGAAGGATGGTGGAGGAGGCGGCGGCTTTGTCCTTCTGGTGCAGCGAGCCTTCGGCCTCGGTCTCGATCGGCCAGGAGGCGCTCACCGAGAAGCCGGCCTCGATCAGCCCGGTGGCGAGGGCGTCCCAGGCACCGGTGGCCTTGTGGGTGAACATCAGCACCATGATCCCATCGGGCTTCAGCACCCGCCGGCATTCCTCGAAGACGCGCTGCATGCGCTCGCGATAGTCCGCGTAGGCGAGCTCTTTCGCCCCCTTCTGGCCGGCGAAGCGCGCCGGGTTGGCGACCGCTTCCCGCTCTTTGTCGGTGAGGGTGGTGCGGAAGAGCTCGGGGAACAGGCGGCCGGCCGTCCGTTTCAGCCAGACATAGAAGAAATCTGAGAGCTCGGCGTACATCACGTTGTCGTAATAGGGCGGGTCGATCACCACGAGGTCGATCGACCCGTCCGCGAGCTGGTCGAGCGCGTCGGCGGATCTGCAGCCGATCGAGAGGGGTGGCGGCTCGCACGGTTCGAGGGCGAGCGTTCCGGCATCTCGGGGCCGCAAGAGGCCGATCAGCTCCTCGACGCATTTTCTCGTTTGCCTGATCGTCCAATCGTACCCCAGGCCAGTGATCAACGGCGCCATTTCGGCGTAGGACCATTTGAACGAGAAGTCGTGCCGATCGAACGTGTGAGCCATTCGAAGCTTGGTGAGCTCCCACGTGCACATTCGCGAGTTCCAATCGACCATCCGATCGAGTGCGAGGGCGAGATAGCCGAAGGCGGCCTCGGTCGGCTCGGAAAGGGGGCCCTTGCGGCGCTCCTCCTCGAGCAGCTCGACGAAGACCTCGACACTCGTACCGTGGCCCAGCAGCTGGCGGGGGGAGAAGAGATCGCGCCAGCGCGGCATGCCGTACCGGATGGGCCGATCGTCGTTGATGTCTTCGGGCACCCGCTCGCTCGGGACGTAATCGAGTGCTTCCCACTCCGGCAGCTTATCGGCGAGCTTCGCCTCGACGAGGGCTGCGACGTCGTCCTCGGGCCGCGGGGCGCGGTAGCCGCGCTCCCAGCGCTCGCGTTTCTTCCCGGTCTTGGTCGGTACCAGCACGCGCTCCTTGTAGACCACGGCGAAGAGCTGCTCGCCCATCCGTCCGGCCTGCGCTTGCTCCTTGATCCGCTCGCCCGGGATCACCCGGCGGCAGTCGGGGAAGGGGCAGGTGGCGGCCCCGCCCTTGACCGTGCCGGGCGACTGCTCCTCGGCGCGCCGCACGATCGCGAAGCGGCAGCGCCGCGCCGGATCGCCCGGGCCGGTGCCGGTCTCGGGGAGGAGCTTGACCCCGGTGCCGTCGGGGGCGAGCCGCCAGTTGGGGGCGAGCGGCACGAGCCCCTCGCAATAGGGGCAGACCACGGTGCGGGCCCAGAGGTAGCCGAGAACGATTGTACCTTCCGGTTCACGTGCAAACAGGCCATCGAAGCGCGGTTCGGCGCGGCGGACGAAGGCTTCTCCGATTCGATCGAACTCGCGCAGAACACGGGTGCCGAGCCGAAGCGGCCATTCGACGGTCGCTTTGAGGATCAGGGCCGCGACCGGGTTCAGGTCGTTGGCGTGGGTGGAAAGGCCGAGGCGTACCGCCTCGAACGGGATGCTGCCGCCGCCCGCCATCGGGTCGAGGAGGGTCACCGTGTCGAGGCCGAGCCGAATGCGCTGCATTTCGAACCAAGCACGCTCCTGGGTGCCGGGCAGGTATTTGAACGCTCGCGGGTAGCCGTAGATCTGAAGTTCGTTGAGCGGCTTGCCCTCGTGCTTCAAGCGCTCGCCCCTTTGCCGCGCTGCGACCGGGTCGCCGTGGATGCCGAGCATGTGGAGGAAGCGGTCGTGGTCGGCGTCCTCGGGCAAGAGTGCCGCCAGGATCGCCGCCCGGCTCGCCACGAGCGGCCGCCGCGCCCACCACACGTGGAGATAGCTGATCGGAGGGAGTGCACCGCCTTGTAGCGAAAAGCGGCGCTCGCGGATCGCTTCTTCCGAGAGCGCCGCGATCGGCAACCAGCGCTCGATCAGCCGGCGGGTCATCCGTGCCTCCTCATCCCGGCGCGAAACGCTCGAGCAGCGCCGGTGCGCTCGCAGTCATCTGCCCGACCGTGTAGGCATGAAGCGCCAAGGGAAACAGTCGGATCTCGACATCGTGCGCATCGATCGTCCGCTCCACGGCTCGAGTCGACGCGCCGATCACGCGCAGACGATTCTTGCGCGCGAACGCGACGAGCGGCGCGAGTTCCTCGGGGCGCGTCGCATGCCGATCCGACCATTTCACGTCGTAGGCCCAGACCGGCCGTTGGCCGGCGGCATCCAGCCGCACGAGATCGACCTCGCCCTCGGCCCATCGCGCGTAGTGCAGGTGCCGGAACTGCGGCGAGTGGATCCACTGCCCGATCGCCGCCGTTTCGGCCAGGGCGCCCATGGCCGGGTGACCCTCGTCTACCGGTCCGAACAGTGCCGCCCGCATCGATGGGTTGGTAAGGTAGACCTTGAAGCTGCGCTGGCGGGTGAACCGACGGGCGCTGTCGTCGATCCGACGCAACCGGACGATCAGGAAGGCGGCCTCGAGATAGTCGAGGTAGCGTTGAATGGTGTTCTTGGCGACTCCCGAGCCCTGTGAGAGCTTCTCGAGGCTCACTTCCTGCCCGGTGTTGTAGGCGAGCATCGTGAAGAGGCGGTTGAGTTCCTGGATGTCCTGGATCCCGTAGAGGCTCGGCAGATCGCGCAGGAGAACCTTGTCGACGATGTCGCGGCCGATGAACTGGGGGAAGTCGCGGCGTACACTGTCGTCGACCACCGCCTCGGGGTAACCGCCGTAATTGAGATAGGCCACGAACTGCCGGCACAGCGCCTCGATGTCGCGTGCCCGGAAGCTGCGCGGGCCGGGCGGACCGGGAAGGCTCTCGATGAGTGCCTCCCTCGTCCTCGAAAGGTCGAGAAACTCGGCGAAGGTGAGGGGAGGCAGCTCGAAATCGGTGAACCGGCCGGCACCACTCTCCTCGCTTTTGCGCCGCAAGGCCGCACCAGCCGATCCGCTCGCCACGAAGCGTGTCGTCGGACAGGTATCGACGAGATCCTTGAGGTGCCGCTCCCAATCGCGGAGATATTGGATCTCGTCGAAGACGACGAGCCGCGGCGCCACGGGATCGTGCGGGCATTCGCGCTCGAAGACCTCGAGCAGCTGGGCCAAGCTCAAACCCGTATAGGTGGGCGTGTCGACCGAGGCGTAGAGGATGGCCGCGAAGCGCCGTTCGGCCGCGAACTCGCCGATGAGCTGCCGGAGCAGGGTGGTCTTGCCGACCCGCCGGGCACCGAGCAGGATCACGGCGCGACGGACCGGCGACTCGACGAGCGCACGGAGCGCCGGTGCGTAGGCCCGGCGCGGCAGGTCGTAAGGCGGCCCGGTTGGCTCGAACCCGGGCGACCACCAGGGATTGTCGGTCCGCAGCCGGGCGGCGATGTCCTGTGGAGAGATCGCGAGCATCGGGAATTAGTATCAGCACTCTGATACAACCCGGTCAAGGCTGAAAAAAGCTCGATTAATCAGAGCGTTGGGCGCGGCTACTAGTAACGTCGTGGTCGCAGCCCGGCTCCGCCGGCTGGTCGGCCGCCTCGATCGCCGCGAGCTCCTCCTCGCTCAGCACGGCGCCCGCCGCGCGCAGCCGCCGCCAGAGCTCACCGCCCGTGCGCCCGACCGATCCCGTGCCGTCCCGCGCGCTCACCCCGCTTCCGAAGCGAGCAGGCGCAAGGCCGCGAGCACGCGGCGCGGGCGCTTCTTGTGCAGGACCATGCCGAGCCACCAGGAGGCCTCCTCGCGCGTCATCGATTCGATCGTGCGCACACAGGCGAGCATCGGCTCGCGGCCGCGCATGGGCGCGAGGGTGCGGAACAGGAGCACGAGCCGCACCGCCTCGGGTTCGGGCAGCGACAGCACGAGCCGCTCGCCGGTTTTCAGGCTCGCGAGCTTCGCCCCCTCCCGGCCGAGCCGCTTGAGGACCCGGCTCTCGATCAGGGCGAGCTTGGCGCCGCCGAGCCGAGCCAGGTGCGCAGGCGCACGCACCTGCGGCGTCGCCGGGGCGGGGAGCTGGACGATCTCGAGCAGGAGATCGCCCGCCCCCCGCTTCTTCGCCCTGAGTTCGAAGCGCGGGCCGGCGTTCGCGAGCGGGGTGAGCGGCAGAGCCGCTTGGCGGCTCAAGGCTCGCCTCCCGCGCTCGCCCGGACCTGGGCGGCGGCCGCACCGGCCTTGGCGAGCCGCTCGCGCAGCTGCTCGGGCGCGTCGCCGGAAAGGGCGAGGCCGTTGTCGAACTCGAGGCGGATCGTGGCGTCGAAGGCGATCGTGGCGCCCGCGGCGCGCGCCGCCTCGAGCTGCGGGCGGAGGAACTCGCGCACCGGCTTCTCCTCCTCCGGGGGACCCGAGAAGCGCAGCTCGAAGCTGCTCGAGCCCGGCCGCTCGATGCCGACCTCGTAGGCGTAGCGCTTGCGCGCCCCGGGCACCAGGCCGGCGAGGCCCGCGAGGGTGAGGGCGTCGGCGGGGTCGAAGGGGCGCAGTTCGAGCCAGGCGAGGCTGCGCCAGCCGCGCCCGCGGGCCTTTTCGAAGACGCGAGTGAGCGCCTCGCGCAAGGGGGCTTCGGCCTCGACCGAGGCGGGCTCGGGCGGCGGCGGCTCGGCCGCTCCCGGAGCGCCGCCGCTCGGCGGTGCGGGGGGCGGCGGTCCGGCGGAGGGCGGCGGTGGCTCCGCTCGCTCCGGCTCGGGCCGCGGCCAGATCCGCTGTCCGCGGGCGTAGGCGGCGGTGAAGAGCTCGGTCTCCTCGTCGATCGCGATCGAGCCGGGTGCCGGCAGGCCCTTGGCCCAGATGAGATCGCCGCGGCGGTAGACGAACTCGCCCTGCTCGACGCCTCTGCGGACGAGCTTGAAGAAGACGTCGTCGCCCACGAGCATCGGCAGGGCGGGATCGTCGGCGAACTCCCGGCGCAAGGCGGCGGTGGTGATCGCGCCTTTCTTCAGGGGCGTGCGGTCGCGCACATAGGCCGGGCTGTCGGGCTCGTCCTCGGCCAGCCGCAGCTTGCCGAGCTCGCGCAGCCGCTCGACGATCATCTGCTGGCCGTCGCCCGGCTTGGCGGCGGCAGCGGGATGTTCGAGCACGGTGTGGGCGAGGTCTTCCTTGAGCCCCTCCGCGCGCACCCGCGAGGGATAGAGGATGTGCCGGTAGGCCTTCTGGATCGCGGCCGCGATCTCGGCCTCGATCCTCGTCTTGTTCTCATCGATCTGCTTGCGCTGGTACTCGGGAAGCTGCTTCGTCCAAGCCGGGCGCGCGAGGGCCTCGAGGGCGAGCCTGCGGCGGACGAGCGTGCGCATCGTCTCGACCTCCTGCTCCTCGGCGAGGAGGAAGAGGAGGTGGTTGCGGGCGCGGCGGAACTCGCCCGTGCTGCCGCGCTCGCGGAAGATCTCGAGGACGAGGTCGGGCACCTCGAGGCGGAGGCGGTCGACGGTCGCCGCCTCGTGGCCGATCAGAACGAGCCGCGGCCGCTTGCCGGAGGTCTCGTCCGGGACGTCGAAGGGCCCGGCCGGAAACGGGACGAGCTCGAGCGTGCGGCCGTCGAAGATCTCGCGGATGCGGGCCTTCAGCCTGTCGCGCAGCTCGCCGGCGTCGACTCGGCCTTCCTCGCGGCGCAGGATCCGGGTGAGGTTGGGCTCGGTGCGGAAGCGGTAGGGCGCCCCCGGCCGGTCGTCGAGGAAGGACGATTCGGCGGCGAAGAGCTGGCGCGCCTGCTCGACGAATTCGAACTCGAGCGCGGGCGAGAGCAGGGCGAAGCGCAGCTCGGGCGCGGCGATCCCGGCCCGATCGTCGGGGTAGGCGAGGGAGTGGAGGAAGATCGTGCGGGCGACGTAGGTCGCGTAAGGCGGCATGCCGGAGAAGGTTCGACGATCGAGCTCGCGGGCGAGGCCGGGGCCCGCCGGCTTTTCCTCCGTGGTCGTCCTCTGCTCTTCGCCCGCGGCCACGTCGCCGACGAGCGGCGGGACCATGTCGAAGCGCTCGAGGCGGATCGTGAGCTCGTCGCGGATCGGCTGGAAGCCGAGATCGAGATGGTGGGTGTGGATGGCGTGCGCGTCCCTCGGCCGCTCCCGCCAGAGGCGGTGGACCGCGCGGCCGAGCAGGCGGAGCATGCCGCGGATGCGCTGGAACTTGGAGAGGCTCGCGAGCTTCTCGGTGAGAACCACGACCAGGTCGGGGTGGAACGGCCAGGACGCGCGCAGGGCCTCGACCGGCTCGCCCGACCGGCAGGCGGGCGGCAGGTGATCGGCGAAGCGCTTCCAGAGCTCGCCGTAGGCCCCGACGATCGGTAGGGCGTCGTCGTCGATCCGCTCGAACAGTCGCCGCTTCAAGACCGCGACCGTCTCCTCTTCGCGGGTGGGATTGAGGATCGTGGCGTTGCGCGCGGCGATGCTCGCGAGCTCCTCCATGACCCGCGCCACCTCCTCGTGCTCGGCGGCATAGGCGTCGGCGGCGGCGAGATCCTTGCCGACCGCGAGGGTGAAGACGAGCGCGCAGCGCGGCGTCGTCGCGACCAGCTTGAGGAGCGCGGAGAGAAAGGCCGCGAGCTGTTCGCCCGGGGCCGCGCCGCGGTCCGCGAGCGGCTTGGTCTTGCGCAGCCAGATCGCGAGCTCGTCCAAGAGCAGGAGCGTGGGACGGCCGGCGACGAGCTCGCGCAACGTGTCGGCACCGGGCGCCACCCGCAGCCGGTCGCTCTCGGCCACCCGCGCGAAACCCTCGCGCCCGGCGAGCTGGAAGGCGAGCTCGCCCCAGGGGGTGAAGGCGAGGACGTCGGGGGCGAGGGGGCGGCCGTTGACCGGGTCGGCGTTCTCGCCGTCGAAGGCGGCGAGCGCCACGGGCTCGCGCGGCAGGAGCGTCGGGTCGACGAAGGCGGCGATATCGCCGACGCGTTGCATGCCGCGGGCGGCATGGACGAGCGCGATCAGTCCGTGCGTTTTGCCGCCGCCGAAATGGGTGTGCAGGCGGAACACCTTGCCCGCTTCGGCCCCTTCGCCCGAAAGCGCCGACAGCACGTTGCGGAGCAGGTCCTTGAGCCCTCGGGTCGGGTAGGTGTTGGGGAAGAAGAGCGCGGGATCGGCGTAGACCGGCGGTGCCCGGCCGTTCAGGACCTGGGCGAGGTCGGCGGCGAGCCGGGTGTCCTCGAGCTTGCCTTCGAGGACGTCGGCGCGTGGCGTGCAGAGGTCGAAAATGGTCGGCAGCATCGTTCCCCCCGGCTTCCCACCGGCCGAACTGCGCCCCTTCAAGCAGAGACGCACCCTCGCCCTCAAGGAGAGAGAAAGCACAGAGCCCGCGAGCCGAACATCACCCCCTCGACAGCCGCGGTCTCCTGCCCCTAACCCTCGGGCGCGGCGGGGTCGGGGGAGGAAGCGTGAGCGCGGCGCTGGCGCGAAGGCTCTGGGAGGGCAAGGCGGGGCCGGTTCTGGTCGTCGTGGCCGCGATCCTGCTGCTCTGGTACGCGATGGCCGTGGTCTTGAACGCGCCGCAGATCCGCGATCGCTGGCAGCGCGAGGGGCGCGCGGCCGGGGCGGCGGAGCTCGTCGCCGAGGCCTGGGCCATGGAGCGGCCGGTCCTGCCCGCCCCGCACCAGATCCTGGTCGAACTGAAGAAGACGGTCCTCGACCTGCCGGCCAGCTCGCGCCGCTCGCTCCTCTATCATGCCCGGGTGACGCTCTCCTCCACGCTCTTGGGCTTTCTCCTCGGCACCGCGCTCGGCATCGCGCTCGCGGTGGCGATCGTCCACAGCCCCACCCTCGATCGCGCGCTCCTGCCCTGGATCGTCGCCTCGCAGACCGTGCCGATCCTGGCGATCGCCCCCATCATCGTCGTGGTGCTCGCCGCCGCCGGGCTCACGGGCCTCCTGCCGAAAGCGCTGATCTCGACCTATCTCTGCTTCTTCCCGGTGACGATCGGCATGGTGAAGGGGCTGCGCTCGCCCGAGCCCCTCCAGCTCGAGCTCATGAAGACCTGGAACGCCGATGCCGGGCAGGTGCTGCGTTACTTGCGCTTTCCCGCTTCGCTGCCGTTCCTCTTCGCGAGCCTCAAAGTGGCGATCTCGATCGCCCTCGTGGGGGCGATCGTGGGCGAGTTGCCGACCGGGGCCGTGGCCGGGCTCGGAGCGCGCCTTCTGACCGGCTCCTATTACGGCCAGACGGTGCAGATCTGGGCGGCGCTCGTCATGGCCTCGCTCCTCGCCGCCCTGCTCGTGGGGCTCGTCGGGCTCGCCGAGCGGCTCGTGCGCGCCCGGCTCGGGGGTGCGGCTTGAAGCCCGACGAGCGCGGCACCGGGGCGCTGGTCGCGGCGGTCGCGGCCCTCTTCCTGCCGCTCGGCCCCGCCGGCTGGTGGTTCGCGGCACCCGAGGTGCTCGCGCTCGTGCTGGTGCTGGTCGCGATGCTCGCAGTCACCCGCGGCGCCGGAGCGGGGCTCGCCCCGGGCCTCGGGCTCGCCGGCGCGGTGCTCGCGGCCTCGGCGGCACCCTTGCTCGTGATCGACCCCGCCGACCCGCCGGGGCCGCGCGGACCCGGGATCTGGCTCCTCCTGCTCGCCCTGTTCCTCGCCGCCTTCCGGGCGATGGGGCTCCTCGCCGCGGCGACGGCCCGACGCGGCCCCGCGGCGCTGCTCGTACCCGCCCTCTTCGGGGTGGGGGTGCTCTACGTCTGGGAGCTGCTGGTCCGCGGCTTCGGCATCCCGGGCGTGCTGCTGCCGCCGCCCTCGGCGATCGGGCGGGCGCTCGTGGCGCATGCCGACGTCCTGCGGGCCGATTTCGTCCAGACCTTCGTGCGCGCGGTGATCCCGGGCTGGGCCATGGGCTGTGCGGCCGGCTTCGCCGTGGCCCTCTTGGCCGATCGGGTCCCGTTCCTCGCCGGCGGCCTGTTGCCGCTCGGCAACCTCGTCGCGGCCCTGCCGATCGTCGGCATCGCCCCCATCCTCGTCATGTGGTTCGGCTTCGACTGGCAATCGAAGGCCGCGGTCGTCGTGGTCATGACCTTCTTCCCGATGCTCGTGAACACGCTCGAGGGGCTCAAGGCGGCCGGCCGGCTCGAACTCGACCTGATGCGGTCTTACGCGGCTTCCTATCTCGTGAGCCTGTGGAAGTTGCGGCTGCCGACCGCGCTTCCCTTCGTCTTCAACGCCTTGAAGATCAACAGTACGCTCGCGCTGATCGGGGCGATCGTCGCCGAATTCTTCGGCACGCCGATCGTCGGGATGGGTTTTCGGATCTCGACCGAGGTCGCCAAGATGGCGCTCGACCTCGTCTGGGCGACGATCGCGGTGGCCGCGGTCGCCGGCTCGGCCGCTTACGGGCTTCTGGCGCTGCTGGAACGGCGGCTCACCTTCTGGCATCCCTCGTTTCGACGGGTGGCGGGCTGAGGCGGACGGAGGGGCCGGCCGCCGCCGCCGAACGCAGAAAAGAGGAGGCGAAGATGCGAGCAGTATGGCTGGCCGGTGCGGCGGCGCTGGCGCTCGTGGCGGGCGAAGCCCGAGCGGCCGACAAGATGACCCTGCAGCTCAAATGGGTGACGCAAGCCCAGTTCGCGGGCTATTTCGTGGCCAAGGACAAGGGCATCTACGACAAGTACGGGCTGGATGTGACGATCAAGCCCGGCGGGCCGGACATCGCCCCGCCGCAGGTGATCGCCGGCGGCGGCGCCGACGTGATCGTCGAGTGGATGCCGGCCGCGCTGGCCGCGCGCGAGAAGGGCCTGCCGCTCGTCAACATCGCACAAGTGTTCAAGAAGTCCGGCATGATGCTGACCTGCCGCAAGGAGACCGGCATCAAGGACCCGAAGACCGACTTCAAGGGCAGGACGCTCGGCGTCTGGTTCGCCGGCAACGAGTACCCGTTTCTCTCCTGGATGAATCGGCTCGGGCTCTCGACCAAGGGCGGCAAGGACGGGGTGACGGTCCTCAAGCAGGGCTTCAACGTCGACCCGCTCCTGCAGAAGCAGGCGGATTGCATCAGCACGATGACCTACAACGAATATTGGCAGGTCATCGACGCCGGCTACAAGCCCGAGGACCTCGTGGTGTTCAAGTACGAGGACCAGGGGGTGGCGACGCTCGAGGACGGGCTCTACACCCTCGAGCGCACGCTCGCCGATCCCAAGGCCGTGGAGCGGCTCGGACGCTTCCTCAAGGCCTCGATGGAGGGCTGGGCCTGGGCGATCCAGAACCAGGACCAGGCGGCCATGATCGTGCTCGACAACGACACCACGGGTGCTCAGACGGAGAAGCACCAGAAGCGGATGATGGGCGAGATCGCCAAGCTCATCGACAAGGGCGGCTCGAAGGGCATCGGCTATCTCGACCCCGAGGACTACGAGCGGACCGTCAAGGTGCTGTTGGCGGGTGGCTCGGATCCGGTGATCTCGAAACCGCCGCAGGGTGCCTGGACGCACGCGGTCTGGAACGCGCAACCCAAGTGAGCCGGCCTTCCACCGGGGCGGTCGGTCGCCGGCCGCCCCGGCTCGGCCGATCGGGCGCGCGATGGTGACCGTGCTCGAGCCCCGCCGCGTCGAGGATGCGCTGCCGCTCTTCTTCTTCGGCACGCTCGTGGACCCCGACATCCTGGGGCTCGTGATCGGTCGGCCGGTCGAGCCGGGCGAGCTCGAGCCCGCGCGTCTGTTCGGCTTTCGGCGCGTCCGGGTGCAGGGGGCGAGCTATCCGATGCTCGTCCCCGATCCCGCGGGCCGGGTCGAGGGCCGGCTCTGGCGCGGCGGTACCGCCGAAGAGCGCGCCCGGCTCGACGCCTACGAGGGGCCGGGCTATCGACTCGAGCCCGTGGTGGTCGAGACCGCTTCGGGCGATCGGGCCGCGGCCCTCGTTTACCAGGCGGTGCCGGGAGCGCTCCGACCGACCGACGAAGCTTGGGACCTGGCGAGCTGGCAGGCCCGTTTCAAGCCGCTCTACCTGGCGCAGGGGCCGGCGTTGGTCGGCGCCGAGCTTCCCTGAAGGAGCGACCCGCGGGGTCGGGCCGGAGCGGCCGGCGCGCCCCCTGGCGCGCGGCGGCGGCCGTGGCATGATCGCCGCCCGTTCGGGGAGGAACGTCCATGGCGATGCGGCTCTCGAGCCCGGCCTTTCCGGCCGGCGGCCGAATTCCCGACCGGCACACCTGCGAAGGCGCCGATCTGTCTCCACCCCTTTCCTGGAGCGGCGCGCCGCCCGCCACCCGCAGCTTCGTGCTGGTGTGCGAGGACCCCGACGCGCCCGCCGGCACCTGGTACCACTGGGCGGTCTTCGACATCCCCTCAGACCAGACGAGCCTCCCCGAGGGCCTCGCCAAGGCCGAGAAGGTCGGCCGGCTGCGCCAGGCGATCAACGATTTCCGCAAACCCGGCTGGGGCGGCCCCTGTCCGCCCAAGGGCCACGGCACGCACCATTACCGCTTCCGCCTGCTCGCCCTCTCGGTGGCCACCCTGCCGCTCGGGCCGCGGCCCGGCTGCCGCGAGGTCCTGGCCGCGGCCGAGCCGCAGGTGATCGCCGGAACCGAGCTCGTCGGCACCTATTCGCGCTGAGCCGCTCCGCGCCCGGCGGGCTGTGCCGCGGTCGCCGGGCTGCTAGAAGGCGGGCCGTTCGAGCGGCCAGGGGGGAGAGCAGAGGTGGGGGAGAAGCCCGCGTCGGTCGCGTTCGCGGCGATCGGCCTGGACCATCGCCACATCTACGAGATGGTCGGCCGGCTCCTGGAGCTCGGCTGCCGCTGCAAGGGCTTCTGGACCGAGGGCACGCCGCAGCCCTTGGCCGGCTTCCGCGAGCGCTTCCCCGACATCCCGCGGGTCGAGGACCGCCGCCGTCTGCTCGACGACCCCGAGGTCCGGCTCGTGCTCACCGCCGCACCCAACGACGAGCGGACGGCGATCGCCATCGAGGCGATGCGGCACGGCAAGGACGTGATGACCGACAAACCGGGCTGCGTCTCCCTCGACCAGCTCGAGGCGCTGCGCCGGACCGTGGCCGAGACCGGCCGGATCTGGTCGGTCAACTTCTCCGAGCGCTTCGAGGTCCGCGCCGTGACCCGCGCGCTCGAGCTCGTGCGCGAAGGCGCGATCGGCGAGGTGGTCCACACCACGGGTCTCGGCCCGCACCGCCTCAACCGCCATCTGCGGCCCGCCTGGTTCTTCGAGCGGAAGCGTTACGGCGGCATCCTCGCCGACATCGGCAGCCACCAGTGCGACCAGTTCCTGGCCTTCACCGGCGCCACGGAGGCGAGCGTGGTGGCGGCGCGGGTGGCCAACCTCGCCAACCCGGCCGATCCGGGCCTGCAGGACTTCGGCGAGGCGATGCTGCGGGCGGGCCGGGCGAGCGGCTATTTCCGGGTCGACTGGTACACCCCGGACGGCCTTCCGACCTGGGGCGACGGCCGGCTCTTCGTGCTCGGCACCGAGGGCTATCTGGAGCTCAGGAAATATGTCGACATCGCCGGCGCGCCCGGCGTCGACCACCTCTTCCTGGTCGACCGCAAGGGCGTGCGGAAGATCGACTGCGCCGATGCCGAGCTGCCCTATTACCGCCTGCTGATCGAAGACGTGCTCGAGCGCAGCGAGCGGGCCATGCCGCAGGCGCACGCTTTCGCCGCCACGGAACTCGCGCTGCGCGCCCAGGCCCTCGCCGAGGCGCAGGAGGGCACGCCGTGAGCGGCAGGCGGCGGATCGCCGTCGTCGGTGCCGGGATCGGCGCCCAGCATCTCGACGCGCTGCTCCTCCTCCAGGACCTCTGGGAGGTGCGGGTGATCTGCGACAAGAACCTCGCCCGCGCCCGCTCCCTCGCCGCCCGTGCGCCCGGGGCCGAGGTCGCCGCCTCGCTCGGCGAGGTACTGGCCCGCGACGATGTCGACCTGGTCGACATCTGCCTGCCGCCCGCGCTCCACGCGCCGGCCGTGCGTGCCGCTCTCGAGCGGGGCAAGGACGTGGTCTGCGAGAAGCCGCTCGCCGGCTCGCTCGCCGAGGTCGACGGGATCGCCGCCCTGGCCGAGGCCCGAGGCCGCGTGGTCTGCCCCGTCTACCAGTACCGGTTCGGCAACGGCATCCGCAAACTCTGGCGGCTGATCGAGGCGGGTGTGCCGGGCCGCCCCCTGGTCGCCACGGTCGAGACCCATTGGGACCGCGGCCCGGCCTATTATCGGGTACCCTGGCGCGGGCGGAGGGACAGCGAGCTCGGTGGCGCCCTCCTGAGCCACGCGATCCACGCCCACGATCTCTTGACCGAGGTCCTGGGTCCGGTCCGCCGGGTCCAGGCGGCGATCGCCACCCGGGTCAACCGCATCGAGACCGAGGACTGTGCCGCCGCTTGCCTCGAGATGGCCGACGGCACGCTCGTCACCCTCTCGGTCACGCTCGGCTCGGCCGAGGAGATCACCCGCCTGCGCTTCTGCTTCGCCCATCTCACGGTGGAGAGCGCGCTCTCGCCGTACCGGCCGGCCGCCGATCCCTGGCGCTTCGTCCCGCGCGATCCCGAGACGGCGGCCGAGGTCAAGCGCCTCCTCGAGGATTTCCGACCCGGTCCGGAAGGCTTCCAGGGCCTGTTCGCCGAGCTCGCGGCCAGCCTCGAGGCGGGCGAGGAGCCGCCCGTCACGCTCGCCGACGCCCGCCGCTCGCTCGAGCTCGCGACCGCCCTCTACTACGCGGCCGCCACCCGCGAGGCGGTCGAGCTGCCGCTGCGCTCCTCGCATCCGGCCTATGGCGGGTGGTTGCGCTGGCTGCCGGCCTAGGTCATCGTCGCGGCGCCGGCTGCCGGCGGAACGGGGTCGGGTTGCGGGAGGCGAAGATGCGGGGTTGGTGGATCGGCGCGGCGATGATCGCGCTCGGCGCGCAGGCGGCCTTCGCGGCGACCGAGCTGCGCTTCATGTGCTACCAGGACGGCAACGAGTGCGACGTCGCCAAGACCCTGCTCGAGGACTTCCACAGGGCCAACCCGAGCATCAAGGTCACGGTCGACACCGTGCCCTACAAGGCCATCCTCGAGAGCCTGCCCGTCCAGCTCGCCGCCGGCCAGGGTCCGGATCTGGCCCGGGTCACCGACCTGGGTGGCCTCGGCAAGTATTATCTCGACATCGCACCCTACGTGAACGCCGCTTACTGGGAGGAGAATTTCGGCGCGACCCTGCCCTGGTTCCGCAGCGGCCCCGCCGACAAGGGCATCTACGGCATGATGACCCAGCTCACGATCACGGGCGGGTTCGTCAACCGGACGCTCTTCGAACAGGCCAAGGTCGAGCTGCCCGGTCCCGAGGCGAGTTGGGACGAGTGGGCCGAGGCCGCGCGCAAAGTCGCCAAGGCCACCCAGACCCGCTTCCCGATGGCGATCGACCGCACGGGGCACCGCGTGGCCGGGCCCGCCATCTCCTACGGCGCCAAGATCTTCGCCGCCGACGGCACGCCCGCGCTCGTCGACGAAGGGTTCAAGACCTTCATGGCGAAGCTCGTCGCCTGGATGAAGGACGGCACGATGGCCCGCGACGTCTGGGTGAGCCAGGGCGGCTCCGCCTACCAGGACGCCGCCCAGGAGTTCATCAACGGCCGGGTCGTCTACTACTACTCGGGCAGCTGGCAGACCGGCCGGTTCGAGAAGGCGATCGGCGACGCCTTCGACTGGGAGGTGGTGGGCTCGCCCTGCGGTCCGGCCGCCTGCAGCGGTATGCCGGGCGGGGCGGCCCTCGTCGCCTTCAAGCGCACCGCGGCTCCCGAGGCGGCCGCCAAGGTCATGGACTTCTTCGCTTCCGAGCCGGTCCACGCGCAGCTCGTCGAGCGCACCAAGAACGTGCCCGCGCACAAGACGATCGCGGCCAAGGGCCTCGCCTATCCGGACGCCACCCCGGCCGGCCGCAAGGCGCTCCAGGCCTGGGCCCGCCAGGTCGCCAAGATCGCGCCCGCGGCCTATGCCTACCAGGGCTACCCGTTGAACCGGGCGATGTTCAACGCCACCACGACCCGGGTCACCCAGGCGATCGTGGGCGAGCTCTCCTTCGACGAGGCGATGGCGAAGCTCCAGGCCGACATCGCCGAGGCCGTGGCCCAGGCCAGGAAGTGAGCCCGCGGCCGGCCGCAGGCGGGGCCTAGTCCTCCGCCGCGCCGTCGCCCCCGGCTGCGGCGGCGTGCCCGGCGACGAGCGCCGCCCGCAGCGCGCGCACCGCCGGCAGAGCGGCGGTGTTCCGGCGGATCACGACCGAGACGAGGCTCCGCTCGAGCCCGATCCTCGGCCCGTCGAGGGCGGTCACCATGCCGAGCCGGGCATAGTGGTCCACCACCGGGGCGAGCGCCACGGCGAGCATCCGGCTTCCGGCCACCAGGTGCAAGGTGGTGTGCAAGGCCGCGCACTCGACCGCCACGCGCGGCGGCGCCGACCCGGCCTCGAGGAACAACCGCCGATAGGCGGCGTGGGTGCGCGAGCCCGGCGGCGGCACGATCCAGCGCCAGCGGGCGAGCTCGGCGACCGGCACGCCGCGGGATCCGGCCAGGGGGTGGGCGGCTGCGGCGACGATCCGCATGCGGTCGTGCTCGAGCGGCGCGATGTCGAGGTCGGCCACTTCGAGGCCTTCGGTCACCCCCTCGTCGACCCAGCCGATCACGAGGTCGAGTTCGCCGCGGCCGAGTGCCGCGAGCAGGTCGCGTGCCCGACCCTCGCGGAGCTGCAGTCCGCCCAGAATACCGGCCCGCTCCAGCCGGTCGAGCGCCGCGGGCAGCCAGCAGGTGCCGGCCGCCTGGATACAGCCGAGCCGCAGTACCGGCATCTCCGCCGGGTGACGGGCCGCGCCGACCGCGAGCCGGATCGATTGGAGGGCGATCGCGAGCGGATCGAGGGCACGCCGACCGGCTGCCGTCAGCCTGGCTCCGCGGGTGTCCCGCTCGACCAGCGTGGCCCCCACGGCCGCTTCGAGTTCGCGCAGCAAGAGGCTCACCGCCGGCTGACTGACGCCGAGCGCGCGGCCGGCGGCGCCGAGCGAGCCGGTCGCGCCGATGAGCTGCAGCAGCCTCAGATGGCGCAACCGCAGTCGGTCGATCCGCGGTGCGGGCAGCGGCTCGGGGTCGCCCACGCGGATCCCTCCCTCGGTCCGGACGGGAGCGATCATAGGCGGCGGCTATGAGCTTCCAAGGGCTTCGGGCTAGTCCCCGACGATGGTGCGGCTAGACTGGCGCGATGCCTCGCGAGCCCACCGCCCGGCCTCCAACCGGCCCGAGCCCGACCCCGCAGCCGATCACGGTCCGCTCGGTCGAGGCGATCGCCCTCGAGGCGCCACTGCCGCGCACGGTGGAGACGCCGATGGCGCGGATCGCGAGCACGGTGAGCCTGCTGGTCGTCGTCACCGACGTCGACGGGGTCGAGGGCTGGGGCGAGGTGTGGTGCAACTTTCCGCGCTTCGGCCTGCACCATCGGGCCCGGCTCGTGCGCGAGGTCCTGGCCCCGGCCCTGGCCGGCCACCGCTTCGCGAGGCCGGCCGAGGCCTTCGCTCGGCTGGCCCGTGCGACCCGGCTGCTGCGACTGCAATCGGGCGAGCCCGGGCCGATCGCGGCTGCGGTCGCGGGCGTAGACATCGCCCTGCACGACCTCGAGGCGAAACGCGCCGGCCAGCCCCTGTGG
>DAIOUO010000034.1:0-16584 GCA_036759485.1 Geminicoccaceae bacterium
GGCGGTGGGGGAGGGGCCGCGCTCGGCGCCGCTGCGGGTGCGCCGGCCGGTTCGCCCGGTGCGCGGATGCGGGCGAGGGGAGTGTCGACCGGCACCTTCTGCCCCGGCTGCACGAGGAGCTCTTCGATCGTACCCTCTTCGAAGCACTCGACCTCGATGGCGCCTTTCTGCGTCTCGACCACTGCCACGACCTGGCCGCGCGCGACCCGGTCGCCCGGTTTCACGAGCCACTCGACGAGCGAACCCGCCTCCATGTCCGCCCCGAGCGAGGGCATCTTGAAGAGACCCATGGACCTCAGCTCCCCGGGCGCAGGAGGGCCCGCACCGTGCCCAGGATCCGCTCGCGGTTCGGCAGAGCCGCCTGTTCCAGATGAGCGGCATAGGGCATCGGCACCTCGGCCGAGCAGACCCGGCGCAAGGGCGCGTCGAGCTCGTAGAACGCCTGTTCGGCGATCCGCATGCCGATCTCGGCCGCGAGCGAACCCGACCGCCAGCCCTCGTCGACGATCACGCAGCGCCGCGTCCGCCGCACGGAGGCGAGGATCGTCGCCTCGTCGAGCGGTCGAAGCACGCGCAGATCGATCACCTCGGCCTCGATCCCTTCCTGCGCGAGCACCTCGGCCGCCTCGAGCGCCTTGAAAAGCGAGGCGCCGTAGGTGACGAGCGTGACGTCGCGACCGGCGCGGCGGATCGCCGCTTTCTCGATGTCGACCGAGCTCACCTTCGGGTCGAGCGCGCCTTCCATGTTGTACAGGACCACGTGCTCGAAGACGAGGACCGGGTTCGGGTCGAGGAGCGCCGGGGCGAGCATGAACCGCGCGTCCTCGAGCGTGGCCGGGGTCAGGATCTTCAAGCCCGGGATGTGCGCGTACCAGCCCTCGAGGCTGTGGCTGTGTTGGGCGGCGAGCTGGCGGCCGCCACCCGTGGCCATGCGGATCACGAGCGGGATCGCGAACTGGCCGCCAGACATGTGCGGGATCGTCGCGGCGTTGTTGAGGATCTGATCGAGCGCCAGGAGCGAGAAGTTGACCGTCATGATCTCGACGATCGGCCGCATCCCGGCGATCGCCGCCCCGATCCCGGCACCCACGAAGGCACTCTCGGAGAGCGGGGTGTCGCGGATCCGCTCCGGTCCGAACTCGTCGAGGAGGCCCTTGCTCACCGCGTAGCAGCCGCCGTAGCGGCCGACGTCCTCGCCCATGAGGAACACCCGGGGATCGGCGAGCAGGGCCGCACGGATCGCCTGCTTGCAGCACTCGCGGTAGGTCGTGGTCGCTGGCGCGCTCAACGGGCCGCTCCCGCGGACGCGAGCAGCCGTTCCTGCGGCACCTCGTCCATGAGCACGAAGCGCTCGAGCTCCTCGACCGGCTCGAGCGTTCCGGCTTCCGCGAAGGCGGTGGCGTCCGCGATCTCGCGGTCGACGTCGGCTTCGATCGCTGTCCGCTCGTCCGGATGGACCAGCCCGACCTCGGTCATCCAGCGAGCGAACCGTTCGATCGGATCCCGCGCCCGCCAGGCCTCGACTTCCTCCTTGGTCCGGTAGAGCTGAGCGTCGAACATCGAATGGGCCCGGAACCGGTAGGTCCGGCACTCGAGCAAGACGGGGCCCTCGCCGGCCCGGATCCGCTCGACCGCGCAGGCCGCGGCCGCCTCGACCGCGACGACGTCCATGCCGTCCACCGCTTCCGAGACCATGCGGTAGCAGCGGGCCTTCTTGGCGATGTCGGTCTCGGCCTCGGCGACCGCGAGCGGGGTGCCCATCGAGTAGAGATTGTTCTCGCAGACGAAGAGCACCGGCAGCCGCCAGAGGGCGGCCAGGTTCATGCACTCGTGGAACTCGCCCTCGTCGACCGCACCTTCGCCGAAGAAGCAGCAGGTGATCGCCGGCCGGCCCGCCATCTTGTCGGCAAGGGCCGTGCCGACCGCGAGCGGCAACCCACCGCCGACGATCGCGTTGCCGCCGAGAAAGCGGTTGCGCGCGTCGAAGATGTGCATCGAGCCGCCGCGGCCGCGGCAGGTTCCCTCGAGCTTGCCGAGCATCTCGGCCATCAGCGCCCGCATCGGGATGCCGCGGGCCAAGGCCTGGCCGTGCTCGCGATAGGTCGCGACCAGCCAGTCTTCCGGCCGCAGTACCGCCACGACACCGACCGAGACCGCTTCCTCGCCGTCGTAGAGATGGAGATATCCGCGGATCTTCTGCGCCTGATAGAGTTCGACGCATTTGGCCTCGAAGCGGCGGATGCGGATCATCTGCCGGAGGAGGTCGTGCGCCCGCTCCCGACCCAGCCGCACCTTGGCGCTCATCGCCGATCTCCGGCCGGGAGCGGTCCCGCCGACGGGCCTTCGGCGACCGGCCGCTCGTCGCTCTCCAGGGTGGAGAGATCGCCCTCGGGCAGGCCGAGCTCGCGCGCCTTCAACAGCCGGCGCATGATCTTGCCCGAGCGGGTGCGCGGGAGGTTGTCGCGGAAGTCGATCTCCTTGGGGGCCACCGCCGGTCCGAGGCGCTTGCGCGCCTGACCCAAGAGCTCTCGGCGCAGCTCTTCGGAGGCGGCGAAGCCGGGCTTCAGGGCCACGAAGGCCTTGACCACCTCGCCCACGATCGGGTCGGGCTTGCCGATCACCGCCGCCTCGGCGACGGCCGGGTGCTCCATGAGCGCACTCTCGACCTCGAACGGGCCGATCAGGTGTCCGGCCGACTTGATGACGTCGTCGGCGCGGCTCACGAACCAGAAGTAGCCTTCCTCGTCTTTCTTGGCGAGGTCGCCCGTGAGGTACCAATCGCCGGCGAAGCATTTGCGGTAGCGTTCCTCTTCGCCGAGATATCCCCTGAACATCGAGGGCCAGCCCTTCTTGAGCGCGAGCTCGCCCTCGAGCATGGGCTCCTCGACGACCCGCACCGTACCGTCCGGTTCGCGGCGGACGATCGCCGCCTCGATCCCCGGCAAGGGCCGGCCCATCGAGCCGGGCTTGACGTCCATGGCGGCGAAATTGGCGATCATGATGCCGCCCGTTTCGGTCTGCCACCAATTGTCGTGGAACGGTCGGCCGAAAGCCTGGACCCCGAACATCACCCCCTCGGGGTTCAAAGGCTCGCCGACCGAGGCCATGAAGCGCAGATGCGAAAGATCGTAGCCGCGCACGGCCTCGACCCCGAGCTTCATCATCATCCGGATCGCGGTGGGTGCGGTGTACCAGACCGTGACCTTCTCGGAAGCGAGGATCCCGTACCAGGTCTGGGCGTCGAACTCGGCCTCGACGACGAGGTTGGTCACCCCGTGGACCAGAGGCGCGATCACCCCGTAGCTCGTGCCGGTGACCCAGCCCGGATCGGCCGTACACCAGAAGACGTCGTCGTCGTGCAGGTCGAGCGCGTAGAGGCCGGTGACGTAGTGGGTCAGCACCGCCCCGTGGACGTGCATGGCACCTTTGGGCCGGCCGGTGGTGCCGCTCGTGAAGTGGAGCAGGGCCAGATCTTCGGGATCGGTCGGCGGCACCGCGAAATCGGGCGATGCCCCCGAGACGAGCTCGGACCAGCGGATCGTCCCGGCCGGCGGCTCGCCCTCGCCGCCCCGCTCGACCAGGATCACCCGCCGCAGCGTGGGCAGGCTCGCGCGCACACCCTCCACTTTGCGCCGGTAGAGTTCGGGGGTGGTGACCAGCACCGTTCCCTGGCCCATGCCGATCCGGGTCGCGATCGGCTCCGGGCCGAACGCCGAGAACAAGGGCGAGACCACGGCCTTGGCCGAGAGCGCGCCGAGCATCGCGACGTAGAGCTCGGGGACGCGGCCCAACAGGAGGAAGACGCGCTCGCCGGGCTGCACGCCGAGCTTCCTCAAACCATTGGCGAACCGACCGGCGTCGGCCGCGAGCTCGGCATAAGTGAACGCGCGCCGGCTGCCGTCCTTGCCGATCCAGCGGAGCGCCGTTCGCCGCGCGCGCGGACCGCGGGCGTGGCGGTGGACCGCCTCGTGGGCGATGTTGAGCCCGCCCCCGGGCAGGCCCGAGAGTCCGGCGCGCGCCTGCTCCCAGGAGAAGCTCGCGCGGGCGGCCGCGTAATCGAGCAGGTGCGGCCGCGGTTCGAGCTTCGCGGGGTCTTTGCGGATCCGCGGCCGGGCGCCGAGCTCGGTCACGAGATCGCCACGCAGATCCGTCACGCCGCGCCTCCCCTTTCCCGGACAGTGTCGTCATGGATAGATTGGTGATGCCGAGCCGAGCAAGGGGCCGTGCGCGGTGCAGGGAACGGGGGGCGAGCGGATGCAGGTTCGAGACGTCATGACCACCAAAGTGATCACGGTGCGGCCGGACACGCCCGTCACGGAGATCGCCCGGCTCCTGGTCGAGAACCGGATCAGCGGTGTACCGGTGGTCGACGAGCAGGGCCGGGTCTCGGGCGTGGTGAGCGAGGGCGATCTCATCCGCCGGCTCGAGGACGCCGACGACGGCCGGCGGCGGAGCTGGTGGCTCGAGCTCCTCGCGAGCCCCGAACGGCGGGCCGAGGAGTATGTCAAGGCGCACGGCCGGCTCGCCCGCGACATCATGACCGACGAGGTCGTCACGATCGACGAAGGGGCGACGCTCGCCGAGGCCGCCCGTCTGCTCGAAGAGAAGCACATCAAGCGACTGCCGGTGGTGCGCGAGGGCAAGCTCGTGGGCCTCGTGAGCCGGGCCGATCTGTTGCGCGCGCTCGCGCTCCAGCCGACCCAGGAGGCCAAGCTCGACGACCGGGCGATCCGCGAGAAGCTCCTGGCCGAGCTCGAGCGCGCCGGACAGTCCTACCATCCCTACGTCAACATCGTCGTGAGCGACGGGGTCGTGCACCTCTGGGGCTTCGTGGGATCGGCCAAGGAGGCCGAGGCCATGGTGCTCGCCGCCCGCAATGTGCCGGGCGTGGTCTCGGTCGACAGCCATCTCTCGGTCCGCCCGGCGCTCGGAGCGGTCTGAGCCGGGATCGCCGCACCGCCCCGCGGCGCGCCGTTGACGCTCGGGTCGGCATGGTCCATCGCTCCGAGGCGGGGGCCCGTCCGCGGCCCTCGACCCGAGCGAGGAAGGAGGACGGCCCGATGCGCAAGGCCCTGGCTGTCGTCGCGGCGCTCGCGAGCGCGCTTCTGGCCGGCACGGGGCCGGCCGGAGCGGCCGGCGAGGTCCGGATCTACAACTGGTCCGACTATATCGATCCCGCCATCCTCGAGGCGTTCACCGCCGAGACCGGCATCAAGGTCGTCTACGACACCTACGACAACAACGAGATCCTCGAGACCAAGCTCCTGGCCGGCAAGACCGGCTACGACATCGTCGTGCCGACGGCCACCTTCCTCGCCCGGCAGATCCAGGCCGGCGTCTTCCGCCCGCTCGACAAGAGCAAGCTGCCCAACTGGAAGAACCTCGACGAGGAGCTGCACGCTCGGGTCGCCCGATTCGACCCCGAGAACCGCCACGCCTTCGTCTACATGTGGGGCACCTCCGGGATCGCCTACAACGTCGAGAAGGTGAAGAAGGCGCTCGGCACCGATACGATCGATTCCTGGAGCGCCCTCTTCGACCCGCAGATCACGGCGAAGCTGCGCAGCTGCGGTATCTACATGCTCGACGCACCGGACGACGTCTTCGCCACGGTGCTGCGCTGGCTCGGCGAGGATCCGGACAGCAAGGATCCGAAGATCCTCGAGAAGGCGGCCGAGGCCCTCAAGAAGGTCCGACCGCACATCCGCAAGTTCCACAGCTCCGAGACCATCAACGCCATGGCCGGCGGCGACATCTGCATCGCCATGATGTACTCGGGCGATGCCGGTATCGCGCGGACCCGAGGCGCGGAGGCCAAGCGCAAGCAGGAGATCCGTTACGTCATCCCGAAGGAGGGCGCGCTCCTCTGGTTCGACATGATGGCGATGCCCAAGGACGCGCCGAACCCGGACAATGCACACGTCTTCATGAACTACATCATGACGCCCGAGGTCATCGCCAAGGCGTCGAACTTCGTGACCTACCCGAACGGCAACCGCGAAGGTATGAAGCTCGTCGACCCCGAGGTGGCATCCGACCCCAACCTCTTCCCGACCCCGGAGATGAAGGCGAAGCTCTTCGTCATCACGCCGCACGACCAGCGTAGCCAGCGCACGCTGACCCGGCTCTGGACGAGCGTCACCAAGGGTCGCTGAAGCGTGGCGACGGCCCGGCCGATCCGCGACCCGAGGTCGCGGATCGAGCCTTGGCAGGACCCCGAGGCGGTTCCCTTCGTCCGCATCCAGTCGGTCACCAAGACCTTCGGTGACCTCTACGCGGTCGACAATGTCAGCCTCGACATCTTCAAGGGCGAATTCTTCGCGCTGCTCGGTCCCTCGGGCTGCGGCAAGAGCACGTTGTTGCGCATGCTCGCGGGCTTCGAGAAACCGACCGCCGGCCGCATCCTGATCGACGGCGTGGACATGACCGACGTCCCGCCCTGGCGACGGCCGGTCAACATGATGTTCCAGTCCTACGCGCTCTTCCCGCACCTCACGGTACGCCGGAACATCGCCTTCGGCCTCGAGCAGGAGCGGCTGCCGCGGGCCGAGATCGCCGAACGGGTGGCCGAGGTCGTCCGCCTCGTCCGCCTCGAGGGGCTCGAGGACCGCAAGCCCGAGCAGCTCTCGGGCGGCCAGAAGCAGCGCGTCGCGCTGGCCCGCGCCCTCGTCAAGCGGCCCAAGGTCCTGCTGCTCGACGAGCCCCTGGGGGCGCTCGACAAGAAGCTGCGCGACCAGACCCAGCTGGAGCTCGTCAACATCCAGGACCGGCTCGGCCTCACCTTCCTCATCGTCACCCACGACCAGGAGGAGGCGATGACGGTCGGCTCGCGGATGGCGATCATGCGCGACGGCCAGATCGCCCAGATCGGCACACCGAGCGAGATCTACGAATACCCGGCCTCCCGGTTCGTCGCCGAGTTCGTGGGGGAGGTGAACCTGATCGAGGCCCGCCTTCTGCGGGTGGAGGGGACCTTCATGCACCTGCGCGCACCGGCGCTCGGGTGTGCGATCGTTACCGACCGGCCCGTCCCGGCACTCCCGGGCGAGCCGCTCTGGGTCGCGGTGCGCCCCGAGAAGATGACGATCGCCAAGACCCCGCCGCGGGAGACCGGCCACAACTGCGTCGAGGGCGAGGTCTTCGACATCGAATATCTGGGCGACGTGTCGGTCTACCATGTCCGCCTCGAGAGCGGCGCCATGTTGCGCGCCACCGAGGCCAACCGGCTCAGGCTCATCGAGCGGCCGATCACCTGGGAAGACCGGGTGTGGCTCTCCTGGGGGCCGGACGCGAGCGTGGTCCTCAAATCGTGAGGAACGGTCCAAGCCCGATGCGGCCGCCTCTCGGCCGGGTGCTGCTCGTGGCGGTGCCGTTCGCCTGGCTCGCCGCCTTCTTCCTCTTCCCCTTCCTGATCGTATTGAAGCTCTCTCTGAGCGAGACGGCCCTCGCCCAGCCGCCGTTCTTGCCGATCGTCGAATGGGTGGAGGAGGCGGGCGACCTCTACCTCGCGATCCGCCTCCGGGTGCAGAACTATCTGACCCTGCTCTCGGACGGCCTCTATCTCGCCGCCTTCACGAGCTCGCTGCGGATCGCCGCCACCGCCACCGCCTTGGCCCTGCTCGTGGCCTTTCCGATCGCCCTCGGGATGGCCCGCTGCCGGGCCGAGATCCGACCGTTCCTTCTCCTCGCGGTCATGCTGCCCTTCTGGACATCCTTCTTGATCCGGGTCTATGCCTGGATGGGCATCCTCAAGGACGACGGCCTCCTCAACGCGTTCCTCCTCGGCCTCGGCCTGATCGCGGAGCCGCTCGTCCTCCTCGACACCGAGGCCGCGGTGCTGATCGGCATCGTCTATTCTTACCTGCCCTTCATGATCCTGCCGATCTACGCCAACCTCGAGAAACACGATCCGTCCCTGCTCGAGGCCGCGATCGACCTCGGATGCCGGCCCGTGCGGGCCTTCTGGCGTGTCACCGTGCCCCTGGCCCGGCCCGGCATCCTGGCGGGCTGCTTCCTCGTCTTCATTCCGGCGGTGGGTGAATTCGTCGTCCCCGATCTGTTGGGCGGGGCGGATACGCTCATGATCGGGCGCACGCTCTGGCTCGAATTCTTCTCGAACCGAGATTGGCCCTTGGCCTCGGCGGTGGCGATCCTGATGCTGCTCGTCCTGGTCGTGCCGATCGTCCTCTTCCAGCGCCAGCAGGCGCTCGAACGGCTGCGTTGAGCCCGATGCGCCGCGGCCCCGGCCCGCTCGATCTCGCCGCGCTCACGCTCGGCTTCGCCTTCCTCTACCTGCCGATCGTGATCCTGGTCGTCTGGTCCTTCAACGCCTCGAAGCTCGTGACCGTCTGGGGCGGCTTCTCGCTGCGTTGGTACGCCTCCGTCTTCGCCAACGAACAGCTCCTCGACGCCGCCTGGGTGAGCCTGCGCTTGGCCTTCGTCTCGGCCACGGCCGCGCTTCTGCTCGGCACCATGGCCGGGCTCGTCCTGGTCCGCATCCAGCGCTTCCCGGGCCGCGCGCTCTTCACGGGCATGGTGTTGGCCCCGCTCGTCATGCCCGAGGTCGTCACCGGCCTCTCGCTCCTGCTCCTCTTCGTGAGCCTGGACGTGCCGCGCGGCTTCTGGACCGTCGCGATCGCGCACACGACCTTCGCCACCTGCTACGTCGCGGTCGTCGTCCAGGCGCGGCTGTTGACCTTCGATGCCGCCCTCGAGGAAGCGGCCATGGACCTGGGCGCTCCACCCCTGCGCGCCTTCTTGCTCGTGACCTTGCCGCTGATCGCCCCCTCGCTGATCGGCGGCTGGCTGCTGGCCTTCGCGCTCTCGCTCGACGATCTCGTGATCGCTTCCTTCACGACCGGTCCCGGTGCCACCACTCTGCCCATGCGCATCTACAGCCAGGCCCGGCTCGGCGTGAGCCCCGAGATCAACGCCGTCTGCACGATCCTCGTGGGCCTCGTGACCCTCGTGGTCGTGGCCGTGAGCATCGCCCAGAAGCACCGGCTCGCGCGCGAACGCGCCGCCCGCGGCCGGCACGGAGAGTGCCCGTGAACGAGCTCGCCCTGCGTATCGCCGTCATGCCCGGGGACGGCATCGGCCCGGAGGTGATGGAGGCGGCCCTTCTCGTTCTCGACGCCGTGCAGCGGCGGGTCGGCGGCTTCCGCCTCCTGCTGGAGCCGCTCGAGGCCGGGGCCGCGGCCTATCGGCGAAGCGGCGTCGCGCTCTCGGAAGAGTGCTTCGCCCGCGCCGCCGCGGCGGATGCCATCCTCTTCGGCGCCATGGGCCTGCCCGATGTCCGCCTGCCGGACGGGCGCGAGATCGCCCCCCAGCTCGATCTGCGCGAACGGCTGTGCCTCTTCGCGGGTGTGCGACCGATCCGACTCCTGCCGGGTGTGCCCTCCGCGCTCGCCGATCCGCGCGCTCGCGAGATCGACCTCGTCATCCTGCGCGAGCAGACCGAGGGCCTCTTCGCCGGCCGCGGCCGCGGGCTCGTGACGGAGGAGCGGGCCGAGGACCGGCTCGTCGTCACCCGGCCGGCGAGCGAGCGGCTGTTCGAGTTCGCCTTCGCCCTCGCCCGCGAGCGCAAGACGAGGCGCGGCCGTGCCCGTGTCGACCTCGTCGACAAGGCCAACGTGTTGGGCTCGATGGCCTTCTTTCGGGCGATCTTCCTCGAGCGGGCGGCCCGCTACCCCGAGATCGAAGCCGGCTGCCGCTATGTCGATGCCACCGCCCTCGATCTCGTCCGCCGCCCCTGGGACCTGGATGTCCTCGTCACCGAGAACCTGATGGGCGACATCCTCTCCGATCTGGGCGCGGGGCTCGTGGGCGGCATGGGCTTCGCACCCACGGCCGATCTCGGCTCGGGCAAGGGGCTCTTCCAGCCGGCCCACGGCAGCGCCCCCGACATCGCGGGCAGAGGTATCGCCAACCCGACCGCGATGATCCTTTCGGCCGCTATGATGCTCGAATGGCTCGGCCGGACCCGTGCCGTCGAATCCTGCCGAATCGCGGCCGAGCGGATCGAGAGCGCGGTCGAGCGCGTCTACGCCTCGGGCCGGATCCGCCCGGTGGAGCTCGGCGGCACCTCGGGTACCCGGGCGATCGCCGAAGCGGTCGCCGCCGAGCTCGAGGCCGGCCCGGTCGATCCGCTCAGTCCCGAACGACGAGCTTGACCTTCTCGCCCGGCCGGATCGGTCGCCGCGCGGTGTCGTTCAGGAGCGCGAACCACTCGGCCCCGTTCGGGATCGCCATCTGCGCCGCGAGGCTCGCCTCGCTCTCGCCCGGACGCACGGTATGGATCCGGATCCGATAGGGCCGTGCCTCGGCCCGGTCCGCGGCATCCAACCGCCGCAGGCTCCGGACCGTGGCCTCGTAGGCCGCGAGATCGGCCGAGGACAGCCCGCCCTCGCGCAAGAGCACGAACCGATAGAACTGCCGCGGCCGGCCGCTCTCGACCACCGCGAACATCGCCGCTGCCGGCTTGTTGCGGAAGCTCACCCGGCCGAGGCCGAGCGCGCCGCCTCTGCCGTCCTCGGTCGTGATCGATCGGACCCGCTCGAGCCTCTGCCGCGCCACCCATTCCTGCTGCAGATAGGTCACGGGCTCGGCGCTGCGCTGCGCGGTGGCGACGTCGAACTGCAGGTAGCGCCCGTCCCGGCTTCGGCCGATCACCGCCTCGGGCCGGTTGATCAGGGCGAAACCCGGCGGGGCCTCGAAGCGCAGGTCGAGCTCGGGGTGGATGAAACGGGTACCGCGCACGAAGCCCTGGGCCGGGCTCTCCCCGAAGGTGAGCCCGTCGATCGCCGCCAAGAAGCGCTCGCGATCGCGGGCACCGCCCTCCTTGCTCGCCGCCGCGGCCGCCGCCTCGCGGATTCGGTCCTTGGTCCGGGGATGGCTCCTGAGCCAGTCCGGCACCGTGTCCTTCTGCCCCTCGAGCCGGGCCCTGAGGCGGCTCTCGCCCTCGAGTGCGTCGAGGAAGCTCGCCATCGCCATGGGGTCGTAGCCGGCACGGGCCAGGTAGCGGATGCCGAGCCGGTCGGCCTCGAGCTCCTGCTCGCGCGAGAAGCCCTGCACATAGGCGGTGGCGAGCGTGCCGCCCACGGCCTGGCCGAGCTCGGCGCCCGCCTCGCCGGCGAGCAGCCCGCCCGCGATCGTCGCCGCGATCGCCCCGAGCTGGCCGAGCATCGCCCGATCGTAGCGCTGTGCGGTGTGCCGGGCGGTGACGTGGCCCACCTCGTGGCCGAGCACGCCCGCCACCTCCGCCTCGTCGTCGGCGAGCGCCAGGAGGCCGCGGGTCACGTAGACGTAGCCCCCGGGCAGCGCGAAGGCGTTGACCATGTCGCTGTCGAGGAGGGTGAAGGTGAAGGGCTGCTGGGCGAGCTCCGAGACGCTCTTCACCTTCTGGCCGATCTCCTGGACATAGGCCCGTGCCCGGGGCTCCTTGGCCTCGCCGCCGAACTCGGCCAGGACCTTGGGGTGCTCCTGCCGGCCGATCCGGACCTCCTCCTGCGGGCTCAGGCTCGTGTACTGGAGCTCGCCCGTGGCGGGGTTGCGGACCGGTGTGCAGCCGGCCAGCACGGTCGGCAGTGCGACCAGCAGAACGCCCAGAAGCGGCGGGCGGGAACGGCCTCTCGCCCTCATTCGAGCACCTCGAGCTGCAGCGCTTCCTCCACCTCCATCATGGCGCCGCCGGCCTCGAAGAGCCAGCCGCGCACCCGCACGCGGCGACCCGCCAACCGCTCGGGCTCGAGCCCGGCGCGTCGCAGGGCGCGCAGCGCCGCCGACGGGATCCGCACCGTGAAGTCGCGCCGCCGCTCGGCACCGAAATTGAGCCAGGTGAAGGCCTCGCTGCGGCCGACCGCGGCGACGGTCCCCTCGACCACGGCGAAGCGCGGCGGATCGGCGGCGACGCTCGCCGCCTCCTGGATCGAAAGCGCGGGCTCCGCCCAGAGCCCGCGGCGGGCCGCCCGGGCCTCGCCTTCGGCCGCGAGCAGCGCCCGGCCCGTGGCGAGATCGAGCCCGTCAGGGAAGGCCCAGGCGAGCCCCGCCGCCACGAGCTCGCGCTGCAGGAGCCGACCCTCGGCGGTCCGCACGAGCGCCTCGAGCCGGCCGAGCCGGTCGCTGCCGCGCGCCTCGAGGTCGAGCGGTCCGGCCGCGAGCAGCGTTTCGAGCAGGGCCCGGGCCGCCGCGACCCGTTCGGCACCGCCCGGGGCCGGCGAGAGCTCGCCCGGCACCACCACGCCGAGGAGCCGGACGATCCGCCCGTCGGGCAGGCGCAGCCGGTCGGGCCCGTCGACCAGGGCACCCGCCACGGGCTCCCCCGCCCCGGCCGTCCCTCCGAGCGGCAAGAGGGCCAGGGCTTCGAGCAGGTGTCGGCGGGCGAGCTTGCCGCCGCGAGTGGCCGACCCGTATAGTGCCCGCCGGGCGCGCCCGTAGCTCAGCAGGATAGAGCACGGGATTCCTAATCCCGGGGTCACAGGTTCGAATCCTGTCGGGCGCACCATCCGCGATCCCGACCGCGGGCCGCGGGCTCCGCCCGGGTCCGGCACCGGGTCGCCGAGAAGGGGCCGCTCAGGCCGGGACGAGGCACACCCCGGACCCGGCGAGCTCGGCGAAGACAGCGGTTCCGGGCGCGAGCGGTGCCTCGACGGCACGGTCGACGACGAGGAGCATGCCGGCTTCGCTCTCGAGCTCGTATTCCATGTGCGCGCCGAGATAGGTGGCCTTGCGGATCCGCGCCGGCAGCCGCCCTGGACCCGGCTCGCGGGCGAGATGGACGGCGTGCGGCCGGGCGGCGAGCAGGGCCGGCCCCACCCCGAGGGCACGGGCGGGCAGCTCGAGGCGGACGGGGCCGAGCCGCACCGAGGCGCGACCGTCTTCGACCCGTGCGATCTCGACCGGCAGGAGATTGGCCTCGCCGATGAAGTCGGCGACGAAGCGCGAGGCCGGCGCCTCGTAGAGCTCGCGCGGCGGACCTTCCTGGGCGATCCGGGCCCGGTCCATGACGATGATCCGGTCGGAGACGGCGAGTGCTTCGCCCTGATCGTGGGTCACGTAGACGCTCGTGATGCCGAGCTTCTGCTGCAGCTCGCGGATCTCCTCGCGGACCCGTCGCCGCAGCTTCGCGTCGAGGTTCGAGAGCGGCTCGTCGAAGAGCAGCACCTGCGGCTCGAGGACGACGGCGCGCGCCACCGCGACTCGCTGCTGCTGGCCGCCCGAGAGCTCGGAGGGGAAGCGTTCGCCGAGCCCCTCGAGGCCGACCATGGCGAGCGCCGCTGCGACCCGCTCGCCGACCTCGGCCTTGGGCCGGCCCTGGACCACGAGGCCGTAGGCCACGTTCTGCGCCACGGTCATGTGCGGGAAGAGCGCGTAGGACTGGAAGACCATGGCGACGTCGCGTGCGGTCGCCGGCAGCCGGGTGACCTCGCGCTCGCCGATGAAGACCCGGCCCGAGCTCGGCAGCTCGAGCCCGGCGATCAGCCTGAGGGTCGTGGTCTTGCCGCAGCCCGAGGGGCCGAGCAGCGTGACGAGCTCGCCCACCGCCACTGCGAAGCTGATCGCGTCCACCGCGGTGACCGTGCCGTAGCGCTTGCTCACGGCCTCGAAGCGGAGGGCCGCGGGCCGGCTCACGCGGGGGTCTCCGCGAGGGCCGGGACCGGCACGGGCCGGCGGCCGAGCCGCCGCGTGCCGACGAGCCACTGGAAGAGGAGGATCGCGAGCAGCATCACCACGATCAGCACGCAGCAATAGGCGACCGCGAGACCGTAATCGCCGTTCTCGACCCGCCCGAGGATGTAAGTGGTCGCCATCTCGTAGCGGGCCGAGACCAGGAAGACCACGGCGCTGATCGCGGTCATGGCGCGTACGAAGCTGTAGACCAGGGCCGCGAGCAGGGCCGGGCGCAGGAGCGGCAACAGGATCCGCCGGACAGTTTCGGCGTTCGTGGCCCGCAGCGTGAGCGAGGCCTCGTCGAGCGAGCGGTCGAGCTGGGCCATGGCGGCGATCCCGGCACGCACGCCCACCGGCATGTTGCGGAAGACGAAGGCCACGATCAGGATCAGCCCGGTCCCGGTGATCTCGATCGGCGGGACGTTGAAGGCCAGGATGTAGGCGATCCCGATCACCGTCCCCGGGATCGCGAAGGAGAGCATCGTCGCGAACTCGAAGGCTCGCTGGAAGGCGAAGTGCTGGCGCACGAGCAGCCAGGCGGTGAGGAGACCGATGGCCGCGGTCGGCACCGCCGAGACGGCGGCGATCAGAAGGGTGGTCGTGAAGCTGTTCCAGGCCGCCCCCGACCAGACGAGGCCGTGCTCGCCGGGCACGACCGCGAACGCCCGCCAGAGATGCTCGAGGGTGAAGCTGTAGTCGCGGCCCCAGAACTTGACGAAGCCGCCGACCATGATCAGGCCGTAGAGAGCGAGCGTGAGCAGCGCCCAGGGCAGAGCCACCGCCCGGCAGAGCCGCTCGACACCGGGGGTGAGGGGCATGGGCAGCCCGCTCTCGCCTTTACCGGTCACCGTCGTGTAGCCGGCTCGCCCGAGCCATCGCTGCTGTGCCCAGAAGGCGGCGAGCGTGAAGCCCAAGAGCACGATCGCGAGTACCGCCGCCCGGCCGGCATCGTGCTGCGCCCCCACCATGGCGAAGAAGATTTCGGTCGAGAGCACGTCGTAATTGCCGGACAGCACGAGGGGGTTACCGAAGTCCGCGAGGCTCTCGACGAACCCCAGGAGGAAGGCGTTGGCGAGCCCCGGCCGCATCAGGGGCAACGAGATCGTCGCGAAGGTGCGGAACGGATCGGCGCGCAGGGTCTGCGCCGCCTCCTCGAGCGACGGGCTCACGCCCTCGACCACACCGATGAGCACGAGGAAGGCGATCGGTGTGAAGGCGAGTGTCTGGGCGAGCCAGATGCCGGGAAGGCCGTAGATCCAGCGACCCGGCTCGATGCCGAAGAGACCGGCCACGAGCTGGGTCACCGTGCCGTTGCGGCCGAACAGGAGGATGATGGCGAGGCCGATCACGAAGGGTGGCGTGATGATCGGCAGGAGCGTGAGCTGGCGCAGAAGGCGCTTGTGGCGAAAGCCCGTGCGCACCACGAGAAGGGCGAAGGCGAGCCCGAGGGCCGTGGTCGACAGCCCCACGAGCACGGCCAGGAAGAGCGAGTTCCAGGCCACTCCACAGCGATAGTCGCTCCAGAGGCAGTCGAGGCCCCAGATCCGCCCGTCGCCGATCTTGGCGAGGAAGAGGCTCGGGGCGAAGGCGCCGGCATTGTCCCGGAACGCGCTCGAGAGGACGGTCGCCACCGGGAAGAAGACGAAGAGGAGGGTGAGCGCCACCACGAGGCCGATCGCCCCGGCGACGAAGGAATCGCCCTTGACCGCCCCGCGCAGCGCCGCGCCGTGGGCGAGGAGGAAGAGGAGGCCGATGGCCAGGGCGGCAGCGCCCGCGCCGATCCCGGGCTGCCGCGCCCCCTCGGGCAGGACGGCCACGAGCCAGGCGAGCCGCGGCCCGCGATGGTCGACGGCGAGCCCCTGGGCCGCGAGCCAGGCGAGCCCGCCGAGGCCGGCGGCGATCAGGAGGAGGCCGCGGCGCTCCGGATCGGCTTCGGCGCGGATCGCCGCGAGCGGCAGGAGGAGGGCGGGCAGGAGCGGCAGGAGCCAGGGCCGCCCGTGCAGGAGGCCCTGGAACAGGCCCGAGGCGGTGTAGCGATCGCCGACCGGGCCCGCGAGGATCCAGGAGGGGTCGAGGAGCCCGTCCTCGAGCGCGTACCAGGGCAGGACGGTGAAACCGATCCAGCCGAGCAGGAGCCAGCCGAGAAGGGTCCGGTCGATGCCGCTGCGCAAGAGGCCGCCTCAGCGCGGCAGGGCGTTGACCTCCTTCTCCCACTTCGCGAGCAGGCGCTGCCGCTCGGCCGAGGAGCCGTACTTCTTGAAGTCGTAGTCGATCAGTTTGATCTCGGAGAGCTTGGGAGCCTCGGGCGGGACGGTGGCGTTCTTGTTCGACGGAACCTGATAGGACTTGGCCTTGACGGCCATCGACTGAATATCTGCGCGCAGTGCGAAGTCGTAGAACTTGCGCGCCTCGTCCGGGTTGCGAGCCCCCTTGATGATGCTCATCGAGCCGATCTCGTAGCCCGTACCCTCGCAGGGGGAGACCACGACGATCGGTGCGCCGGCCACCTTCATCGCCACTGCGTCGTGCTGGAAGACGATGCCGACGAGCGTTTCGCCCTGGGCCGCGGCCTTGATCGGTGCAGAGCCCGACTTCGTGTACTGGCTCACGTTCTTGTGCAGAGCCTTCAGGTATTCGAAGCCCTTCTCCTCCCCCATCATCTGCACGAAGGTAGCGAGCGCGGTATAAGCGGTGCCCGAGCTGTTCGGGTTGGCGATCTGGATCTCGCCCTTGTATTCGGGCTTGACGAGATCGGCCCAGCAGCGCGGGGGGGCGACCCCCTTCTTCTGGAGCAGCTCCGAATTGTAGCCGAAGCCGAGCGCGCCCGCGTAGATGCCGACGGTCCGGCCGCCGGAGGCCTCGTGCTGGCGGATCGCCCAGTCGTTGAGCTCGGCCATGAGCGGTGAGGTGTAGGGC
>DAIOUO010000035.1:0-16393 GCA_036759485.1 Geminicoccaceae bacterium
GGGATATTCGACCGGGATGCCGTGGCGGAGCTCCGCCGCCGGGGTCGCGGCGAGCGGCCGCCAGGCCGCTACCCTGTCGGCACCGGGCGGGCACCAGGGCAGGGGCGCGAGGACGCGCGGTCGGACCCGTCCACTGGCGGCGAGTCGGCGGAGCCGGTTCTCGACGAAGACACCGAAGGTCGGTCGCGCCCGGCTCGGGTAGAGGCCGGAGACGACGAGGGTGTGGCAGGCGGCGGGCGGAAGCCCCACCGGACTCACGACGGGGGCGCTCCGGCGAGGCCCGGGCGGAGGGGGCGGCCGATCACCGCAGCCAGTTGGACGAGCAGGGTCCGCTCGGCGCCCGCCGGCCGGCCCGCGAGCCACCAGAGCGCCCCGAGTGCGGCGAGGAAGACGGCCCCGCCGACGCCGATCCCGGCCGAGAGGCGCAGGGCCGGGGACTCGATCGCGGCCGAGGTCGGCAGGACCGCCGCGGCCATCGCCCCGGTCGCGAGGAAGGTCCGCCAGGTGGCGGCCAGGAGCCGAGCCGGACGGAGGTCGAGCAGCCGGCTCACGATCGAAAGGGCGAGGACGAGCTGGAGCCCGGCGCAGAGGGTGAGGGCGAAAGCCGCACCCTGCACTCCCCGGCGGCTCACGAGGAGAAGGAGGAGCGGCACGAGCAGGAGCAGGTAGACGGCCAGGAGCACGGGCTCGATCCGGACCCGGCCGAGCGCCAGGAAGACCGGGCCGGTCGTGGTCGAGACGGTGCGCATCGCACCGTAGAGCACCAACGCCTCGATCAGCGGGACGGCCTCGAGCCAGCGGGGGCCGAGCAGGACCAGGACGAGCGGCTCGGCCAAGAGGCCGATACCGGTGGCGGTGGGCAGGCAGACCGCGAGCACGAGGGCGAGCGTCTCGAGATAGCCGTCGGCCAGTCGGCGCGGCTCGTGAGCGATCCGCGCGAAGCCCGGATAGATGGCGCGAGCCACGGGCTGGGCGAGCTCGCTGGTCGGCAGATCGGCGACCTCCTGGGCGATCGTGTAGAGGCCGAGGGGGCCCGGGCCCGCGAGTTTGCCCACGACCAGGGCGTCGATGCGCTCGCGCACGAAGCTCAAGGCGTTGTTGGCGAGCATCCACTTCGAGAAGCCGACGAGTTCGCGCACCCGGGCGAGCGACGGGCGCGGCCGGTAGGCGGCCATGCCGTAGCTCGCGAGGAGGAGCACGACCCGGCGGGCGATGACGGCCGCCACGAGCGCCCGCCAGTCGCGCCAGAGGAAGGCGAGCGCGAGCCCGGTCCCGAACTGGGCGAGCCGGCCGTAGAGGTGGAAGCGGAACTCGCGGGCGATCTCGAGCTCGCGCCGGAAGTCGACCGTGCCGATGTTGCCGATCCCCTGGAGGAAGGCGGCGAGCGCGAGCCACCAGAGGATCGGCTCGAGGCGCGGATCGGCGAAGAAGTCGGCGGTCGGGCGGGCTAGGGCCAGGAGCAGGAGGGCGAGCAAGAGGCCCTTGAGGACCTGAAGCGTCCAGGCCGTGTCGTACTCCGGCCGGCCGGCCTCGCGGTCGCGGATGATCGCGAGGTCGAAGTTGAAGTCGCTCGCGATGTCGAGCAGGGCGGCGATCGTGGTGGCGAGGGCCACGAGGCCGAAATCCTCGGGTGTGAGCAGCCGTGCGAGCACCAGCATGCTCGCCACGCCCAAGAGCCGGGTGGCGAGGCGCAGCGCCACCATCCAGGCCGCCCCCGCGGCCACCCTGCGTCCGAGATCCTGCACTCCGGTACCCGTTCGCGGGAGGCGCGACGCCACCCGTCCTCTCGTTGCGCGACAGGAGTTGACCATGCGTGACAATTGATATCCTTAAGTCGGGGACGGGGAAACCAAGGAAAGCCGGGCATCGGCGATCAAGGGCCGAGATGCGTATCTTTCGGCATCACATCGAGCTACGCTTTCTTGCTCTAGGGTTGATCGAATCCGGCGTGTTCCTCGCCTGTTTTTATATCGGATACTTTGCGCGCTATGCCGACCCTAATTTTCTCACCTCAGAGTTGATAGCGCACGTCCCTTCCGCCCTCACCTACACCTCGGTGATGATGGCGAGCTTCGTGGCCCTCGGTCTCTACGAGCGGGCCGCGGTCGGCGACATGGCGGTCGTCGCGATCCGCATGCTGGCCGCCTTCCTGGGCGGCTTCGTGCTCCTGACGGTGATCCTCTACCTGTTGCCCGACCTCAAGGTCTGGCGCTCGGGGCTGATCATCGCGATGCCCGCGAGCCTCGCCGCGATCCTCCTCGTGCGGCGGATTTTCCTTTGGCTCGTCGACCGCGACGCGTTGAGCCGCAAGCTGCTCGTGTTGGGCGATTCCTCGGCGATCGCCGACCTCGAGGCCTGCCGGCGGCGGCTCGGCCTCGCGCCCTTCCGCATCGTCCGCCGTATCGAGCTCGACGGCCTGCCGGACCGCCCGAACGACGAGGGCTGGCTGCTCGACAGCTGCCGGGCCGCGGGTGCGGAAGAGATCGTCGTGGCCGCGGTCGACCGGCGCGGCCGGTTGCCGATGGAGGCGCTCTTGCGCTGCCGCCTCGCCGGGATCCCGGTCTGCGAGTACCACGATTTCTGCGAGCGCGAGACGGGCCGGGTCGACCTCGAGCGGCTGCGGCCCGGTTGGCTCGTCTTCAGCGACGGCTTCGGCCAAAGGAAGCTCGACGCGGTCGCCAAGCGCCTGTTCGACATCGTCTTTGCCGGCCTCGGCCTGGTGCTCGCGGCGCCGCTCCTCTTGCTCGCGGCGGCCGCCGTCAAGCTCGAGGACGGCGGGCCCGTCCTGTTCCGCCAGGAGCGGGTGGGGCGCAACGGCGTTCCGTTCCGGATCCTCAAGCTGCGCAGCATGCGGGTGGACGCCGAGCGGGACGGACCGCGCTACGCGGCGATCGGCGACCGACGGGTGACCCGGGTGGGTCGGTTCCTGCGGCGGACCCGCATCGACGAGCTGCCGCAGCTCGTCAACGTGCTCAAGGGCGAGATGAGCTTCGTGGGCCCGCGCCCGGAGCGACCGGTCTTCGTCCAGCAGATCTGTGAAGTCCTTCCCTATTTCCAGGTCCGTCACCAGCTCCGACCCGGTCTCGCCGGTTGGGCTCAGCTCAATCACCCCTATGCCGCCGACATCGCCGATACCCGAGCCAAGCTCGAATACGACATGTACTACATCAAGAACTGGAGCCTCTTCCTCGACATCCTCATCCTGGCGCAGACCCTTCGCGTCGTCGTCTGGGGCAACGGGGCCCGTTGAGGTGCCATGATCGAGCCGGAGGCGCTCACGACCTGGTGCTCCGCGCTCGCGGCGGTCACTTTTACCGCGATCTGGCTGCTCGCTTCTCGATCCTCGGGCGCACGGCGGAACCGCGCCGAGGCCCGCCTCGAGACCGCCCTGCTCGCCACGGCGCTCGCCTCGGCACTCGGCGCGGCGACGCGGCTCACGCCCGCCGTCGCACCCGTCGCCCGCGCCGCGACGCTCCTCGAGCCGTTCGCCTGGGCTCTGGCTCTCGCCGGCTGGCTCGAACGTCCCGACGCGATCTGGGAGGGGATGTCGGCGCGCGGCCGGCGCCTCCTCCTCCTGGCCGGCCTCGCCCTCCTGCTCGGGACGAGCCTCGAGCCGTCGGAAGCAGCGGCCTACGCGGCTCTGCGCGGCGGCCTCGCCGCGTCCGGCCTCGCGGCCCTGGCCGCCCTGCTGCGCCGGCTCGACGAGGACGGGTTCTGGAAGCTCAAATATCTGCTCGCGGCCGCGTTCGCCATCCTCGTCCTGCACCTGGTCGCGGCCGCGCGAGTGCTCCTGGCGGGAACCGGCGGAGCCGGATCGTCGGACGGTCCCGAGCTCGGCCGGGCCCTGCTGACCCTTCTGGCCGCGCCGCTCGTGCTGGTCTCGCTGCGCCGGCTCGACGAGACGGCGCTCCTACCCCTGCACGGTCGGGCGGCGGCGGAGGGGGTGCTGCTCGCGGCACTCGTGACGGTCTACGGTGGGGCCGTCGGCTGGCTCGCCTACGAGGTGCACGTGGCACTCCCGGCTGCGGGCGGCGACCTCGTGCTCGCGGGCGGCCTCGGGGTGATCCTCGTCTTCGCGCTCGTGCTCGCTTCGGGCAGTGTCCAGGCGCTGCTGCGCCGCCTGCTCGGCCGCGTGCTCGGGGCACGCTTCGACTACGAGCGCGAATGGCTGCGCTTCATCGAGACCGTGGGCGCGGCCGAGGCCGACGACGGACTGCCCCTTCGGGTGATCCGGGCGGTCGGCGAGGCGGTCGATTCGACCGGCGGCGCGGTCTGGCTGCGGACCGGCCGCGACCGTTACGAGCTGCAGGCGATCCGCAACCTCGACCGTCCACCCGTCTCCCTGGTCGAGGCCCCGGGGCTCGCCGACCTGCTCGCCCGGATCGACGGACCGCTCGAGCTCGACCGGCTGGCCGCGGTGCCCGATTCGCCGCCCTGGCCGGACTGGTTGCCGCGACCGCCACGGGGTTGGCTGATCCTCCCGCTCGTGCACCGCGGGGCGCTCTCCGGGCTCATGGTCCTGGCCGAACCGCGCGCCGCCCGCCGGCTCGGTGCCGAGGAGCGCCGCCTGTTGCGGCTGCTCGCCCGCGAGGCGGCCTCCTACCTGGCCGAGGACCGCGCCACCCGGGCGCTCGCCGAGGCCCGCCAGTTCACCGCCTTCAGCCGGCGCTTCGCTTTTCTCACCCACGATCTCAAGAACGTCGTGGCCGAGCTCGCGCTCGCCGCGGCCAACGCCCGGCGCCACCTGCACGACCCCGAGTTCCGGGCCGATCTCGTGCGCACGCTCGACGAGGTCGTGGCACGCCTGCGCGGCCTGCTCGACCGGTTGCGCGGCGACGCCGGCGGCGATTCGCACGAGGTCGACCTCGTGCGCCTCCTGGCCACCGCTCGCGGTTCGCGGCCGGAGCGTCGGCCGCGACTGGTCGCGGCCGACAGCGCCCTGCCGGCGCGGATCGACGGCGAACGGCTCCTGGCGGCGGTTCGACATCTGGTCGACAACGCCTTCGAGGCCACGGGCGAGCGTGGACCGGTCGAGCTCGGGGTGCGCAGCGAGCGCGGCGTGGCGGTCATCGAGGTGCGCGACGGCGGACCCGGCATGCAGAAGACCACCGGCGAGGAGACCGCCTTCCGGCCGTTCGTCACGACCAAGCCCGAAGGGCTGGGGCTCGGGCTCGTCGCCGCCCGCGACCTGGTCGAGGGCCTGGGCGGGCGGCTCGAGGTGGAAAGCCGGCCCGGCCGCGGTACCATCGCTCGCATCCTGCTGCCGCGCTTCGAGGAGGTCGCGTGAGCGGCAACCGCCTCCTGGTCGTCGAGGACGATCGCGGTCTGCAGCGTCAGCTCCGCTGGCAGCTCGACGGGTTCGAGCTCCTGCAGGCGGGTGACCGGGCGGAGGCCATGAGCCTCCTCGTGACCCGCCGACCGGCGGTGGTCCTGCTCGATCTCGGCCTCCCGCCGGATCCTTCCGGGGTCTCCGAGGGCTTCCTCGCGCTCGAGCAGATCCTCGCGGCCCGCCCCGCGACACGGGTGGTCGTCATGACCGGCCGGGAGGGACGCGAGCACGCCCTGCGGGCGATCGCCGGCGGCGCCCTCGACTTCCACGCCAAGCCGGTCGACCTCGCCGTCCTGCGGCTCGTGCTCGAGCGGGCGTTCTTCGTGAGCACCCTCGAGGCCGAGGCGCGCGCAGCGGCGGCACTCGGCGAGCGGCCCGCTCTGCCGGGCGTGGTCGGCGCGAGCCCGGCGCTGGTCGCCGCCTGTCGGATGATCGAGCGGCTCGCCGCCGCCGAGGTCAGCGTGCTGATCACCGGCGAGAGCGGCACCGGCAAGGAGGTGATGGCGCGTGCCCTGCACGAACGGTCGCGCCGGCGGACCGGCCGGTTCGTGGCGATCAACTGTGCAGCGATCCCGCCGACCCTCCTCGAGGCCGAGCTGTTCGGCTTCGAGCGCGGTGCCTTCACGGGGGCCCTCAAGCGCACACCGGGCCGTCTCGAGCTCGCCCAGGGCGGCACGCTCTTCCTCGACGAGATCGGCGACCTGCCGCTCGAGCTCCAGGCCAAGCTCCTGCGGTTCGTGCAGGAGCGGGTGATCGAGCGGCTCGGCGGGCGGGAGGAGATCCGCCTCGACCTGCGCATCGTCTGCGCCACCCATCGCGACCTGCGCCGGGCGATGTTCGAGGGCCGCTTCCGCGAGGATCTCTACTATCGCCTCGCCGAGGTCGAGGTGGCGCTGCCGCCCCTGCGCGAGCGGCCGGGCGATGCCGTGCTGATCGCCCGCCACCTGCTCGAAGCTTACGCCCGCGAGCAGGGGCGGTCGCCGGTCGAGCTCGGCGCCGACGCGCTCCGGGCGATCGACGGCCACGGCTGGCCCGGCAATGTGCGCGAGCTGCAGAACCGGCTCAAACGCGCCGTCCTGCTCGCCGAGGGTCGCAAAATCACGGCCGCCGACCTCGGCCTGGCGCCGGTCGAGGCGGAGGAGGCGACACTCGATCTGCGCCGGGTGCGCGAGCGCGCCGAGCGCGAAGCCCTGGTTCGTGCAATGGCCCGCACCGGCGGCAACATCTCGCGGGCCGCGGCGCTTTTGGGCGTCAGCCGGCCCACCCTCTACGACCTCCTGCGCCAGCATCGCCTGCGCGACTAGCGGGGCTCCGGCGACCGGCCGCGCCCGACCGGTCCGCCGCCGGCCGTCCTTTCCAGGAGCTCGAGCAGCGCTTCTGCCGTGGTGGGCTCGCCGCCGAGCTCGCCGAGCACGAGATCGAGCACGCCTTCGAGCCGCTCGACGAGCGCCGCGCAGGCGGCGGCGTCGGCGGCGTAGGGGGTGTTGCCCGGGGCGAGCGAGGGACTGTGCAGGGAGAGACACAGGACCCGGTGGCCGCGAGCCACGAGCGCCCGCACGAGCCGGGCCTGCTCGGCGAGGGTGAAGCCTTCGGGCGTGAGCGTGACCCGCTCGAGCAGCCCCGTGCGGGCGAAGAGCCCACCGAGGCGCAGCCGGGCGAGCAGCGGCCGATCGAGCAAGCGTGCCACGGTCGGCAGCGGGCCCGAGAGGCCGACATGGCCGCAGCTCATGGGCAGCTCGAGGAGCCGGCGGCCCGGGCCGAAGCGGAAGGGCCGATCGGGCATGGCGCGATAGTCGGGACCGCCGTCGGCGCGCAGGTCGCGCCGCGGATAGCCGGACAGATCGACCCGATAGCCGAGCCGATCGAGCGTGGCGGCGCTCGCCGGCCCGAGCCCGTAGCGGCCCGCCTTGTAGACCCTCGGTGCGATGCCGAAGGCCTCGCCGATCCGCTCGCCCAGGACCGAGAGCTTGGCCGCCTCGACCTCCGGGGCGAGATTGCCGGCATAGGAGGTCGCCGGGCCCAGCGGCTCCTCGAAGGGTGGGGTCACCCACGGGTGCAGATGGGAGCCGAGCGCGATCGTTCCGCTGGCGAGCAGCTCGCCCAGGATCGCCCGCCCGTCGGCCGCGGCCACCACCGGCAAGGTCACGACGCAGGTCGGCACGACCCGCCACCGCTCGAGCCGCCGGACCAGCCGCGGAAGCTCCCGCAGCGCCCGGACGTCGTGGCGGTCGCGGGAGAAGGGTGCCCTCCAGTCGAACGATTCCTCGGTGTCGATCACGAGATGGAGACGAAGCGGCGCGTGCGCCGGCCAGACCACGGGCTCGACCGGGCCGAAGATCGCGTCGGCGGACCAGTTCACGGGCCGTCCGCCGGCCGGGGCGGCGGCCAGCCTCCCTCGAGCAGGACCCGCCAGGCCTCGACCATCCGTGTCTCCTCGTAGACGGCGCGCACCCGCGCCCGGTTGGCCGCCCCGAGCCGTCGTCGCAGCGCCGGCTCGCCCGCGAGCCGGGCGAGGGCCGCGACGAGCCCGGCCTCGTCGCCCGGCGGCAGCACGAACGGCCGGTTTTCGGCCGCCACCATGGTCGGCACGTCGCCGACCGCGGTCGCCACCACCGGCAGGCCCGCCGCCATGGCCTCGAGCAGGGCGAGCGGCATCTGCTCGGTGTCGGAGACGAGCAGAAACAGGTCGGCCGAGGCCAGAAGCTCGGGAACGTCGGGCCGTGCACCGAGGAGCAGCGCCCGCTCGGCGAGCGGTGCCGCGAGCGCTTCGACGGCAGGCCGCTCGGGACCGTCGCCCACGAGCACGAGGCGCAGGCGCGGCCGCTCCGGCAGTGCCGCGAGGAGGCGCAAGAGCCGCTTCGGGTTCTTCTCCGGCCGCAGCCCGCCGACCGCGATCGCGACCACCTCCTCGCCGTGGCGGCGCAGGCCCGGCTCGAGCGGCCGCGCGCGAGCGTAGCGGTCGACCGCGACGCCGTTCGGCACCCGGGCGAGCCGCTCCGCCGGTACCTTCCAGCACACCCGCGCGATCCGCTCGAGGGTCCGCGACACGACGACGAGCCGGGCCGGACCGCCGAGCGCGAGCCGTCGCGTCCAGACCCGCCGGGCGAGCTGGCGCCCGTCGCTCTCCTCCGGCCCGAAGCCCTCCTCGAGGTGGAGCTGTGGGCAGAGCGGTGCCGGCCGATTGGCGAGCAGCCAGTCGATCGCGCCCCAGTTGACCGTGACCAGCAGGTCCGGTCGCTCGGTCGCGAGCACCCGGCGCAACCGCAAGAGGTCGGCGGGAGTCGGCAGGCCGCGGCGGCCGCGCGGCACCTCGAGCAGGCGGACCCGGGTCGGATCGCAGCGGGCGAAGGCGTCGGTCACACCGTCCACCGCCACCACCGTGTGCCGGAACCGCTCGCCCAGGAGCTCGGCCAACCGGGCGAAGCGGAGCTGTGGTCCGCCTGCCGCGAAGGTGGCGAAGACGTGCAGGATCCGGCGTGCGGGCTCAGGCCGGGTCTTCGGCATGGACGAGGATCGCCCGGGCACGGAAGACCGCCGGATCGGCGACCGGCCGCCAGCCCAGATCGCGCTCGGCGTCGGTCGTATCGAAGCGGGCCAGGAGGCCGCGCGAGCGCAGGTCGCGCAGCGAAGGCGGCGGCACGCTCCGGCCGCCCATCCGCTTGACCGCCCATTTCCCGAACTCGAGGAGGTGCTGGCGCCAGAGCGGTTGCGGGTGGAACGTCAGGGGCCGACCGAGCGCGCGGGCGAGTTCGTCGAGATAGTGGCGCGCGCTCCAGCGCACCCCGCCGACGAGATTGTAGGCCCGCCCGGCGATGCCGGGCACCTCGAGTGCGCGCAGGATCGCCTCGGCGACGTCCTCGACGAGCACGAAAGGGAGCGGGTTGCGACCGTCGTTCCACCCCAGACAATGCTGCGGCCGGTTGAAGGTGCCGAGGCCGGGATGGAGCGGGCCGGCGCCGGCGCCGACGACGAGCCCGGGTCGCAGGATCACGAGCTCGGGCCCGCCGCGGGCGGCGAGCTCGGCGAGCCGCAGCTCGGCCAGCGCCTTGGCCCGGGCGTAAGGGCCCCGACCGGGATGGCGGTCGACCGGCGTCGCGCCGGTCACCACCGCTCGGGGGTCCCCGAGCCACAGGGCGGCGATCGAGCTCAGCTGGACGAACCGCTCGACAGCGGCCGTCGCCGCCGCCCGGAAGAGGGCGCAGGCACCATCCACGATCGCCCGCTCGATCGCCGCCGGCTCCTCCAACCCGCCGGCATGGGCGAGGTTCACGACCGCCCGCACGCCCGCGAGCGCGCGGCCCAACGCCGCGGCGTCGCGCACGTCGCCTCGATGGAGGAGGACGCGCGGATCGTCGAGCGGCGGCGAGGGATCGTCGAGGGCGCGGGCCAGCACCGCCACCGGGCGGTCGCGGGCGAGAAGCGCCGCGACCGTGGCGCGGCCGATGAAGCCGCTGCCACCGACCAGGAGGATCTCGGCGCGCGGCGGCGCGGGGCGGGTCGTGCGCGGCGGCCGCGGCGGGTCGGGTGCCACGGCTGCGATCGCCTCGCACAGCTCCACGAGGCGCCTCCCGCGCGCGGCCTCGAGCGGGCCCGCCTCGCGCCGGTCGAGGCCGGCGTGGAAGGCGGCCACGGCCCCGCGCACGGTCGCGAAGAAGCCGTCGGCCCTGGGCCCGAGGCCGAGCTGGTGAAGGGCCGCCCGGATCAGATCGCCACCGCTCTCCCGCAGTAGGTCGAAAGCGAGGCCGCCGGCCCGGGACCAGCGATCGACCGCCTCGTGCCGGTGCCCCGGCAGCTCGAGCGCGAGCCGGCCGTCCACCATGTCGAGGCGAGCGAGCCCGTCGCTGCAGGCGCACAGGAGCTGCCAGACCGGGGTGGGAGCACCGAGCGCGAGCTCGAGCTGGGCGGTTCCGAGCGGCCCCTCGAGCGCGAGCCGCCAGTGGGTGCGGATCGAGCGACCCGGCGCCGCCTGCCGCGGCGGACCGGGCCGCGCATCCTCGAGCCGCAAGGGTCCCAACAGCACGTCGAGCAGCGAGAGGGGGTGCACGGCCTGCTCGAGCAGCAGGTTGAGGGAGGAGCGGAACATCCAGTGATCGAGCCGGCCGGTCTCGAGCTGGCGCAGCGGCAGGGCGAAGATCGAGGCGACGTGCCGCAGCCGGCCGAGCCGACCGCTCGCGAGTGCCGCCCGCAGCCGCAGGAACGCCGGATGAAAGAGATAGTTGTGATGGCAGCCCAGGACCGAACCGGCGCGCACCGCCTCGGCTTCGAGCGCCCGCGCCTCCCCGCCGCTCGCAGCCAGCGGCTTCTCGACCAGGAGGTCGAGCCCGGCGGCGAGGAGCGGGGCCGCCACAGCGGCATGGAGCGGCGGGGGTACGAGGACGTGCGCGGCCTCGCAGATCCCGGCCGCCGCGAGCTCGCCCGGCGCGGTCAGGACCTGCGGGACCCCGAAGCGGTGCGCGAGTCGCTCCGCCCGTTCCCGCACGGGATCGACGATCGCGGCGATCCGCACCCCGGGCAGCCGGGCGAGCGCTTCGGCATGGGTCGCCGCGACATGGCCCGCGCCGACGAGCGCTACCCGGCGCAGCGGTCCCGAACGCTCGATCTTCTCCCCCACGTCCACTCCATCGGCGAGCCGCCCACGGCCGTTTTCGAGCCGCGCTTCTTGACACGGCGGGCCTCGTCGGTCGACGGCGAGCGAAGGCCCGGCGCACTCCGATGGCGGGGCGGGGCGGTCCGGGATGGCTCGAGGCTCGCGACCGTCGCCCGGGGAGCACGGCGCGGGCGGGAGGTGGGCATGGCGCGGAGCGGCGAGGCGGCCGGAGGGGCCGTCGACGGGGCACGGCGCGGCGCGGCTCCGAGTGATTCGGGCTGGGCGTCGACCGGTTTCGCGCGGCTGCTCGGGCGGATGACCGGGCCCGGCGGCATCCGGCTGCACACGATCGCCACGATGCGCTGGATCGCGGTGATCGGCCAGCTCTTCACCGTCCTCTTCGTCCACTTCTCGCTCGGGATCGAACTGCCGCTCGCGCCGATCCTCCCGGCGATCCTGCTCTCGGGCCTGCTCAACCTGGCCCTCGTCGTCTCGTTCCGGGCCGCTGCCCGGCTCGGCGAGTGGCCGGCGACCGCGCTCTTCGCCTACGACGTGGTCCAGCTCTGTTACCTGCTCCTGCTCACGGGCGGACTGCACAACCCTTTCGCCGTGCTGCTGTTGTTGCCGGTGGCCATGGCAGCGGCCACGCTCGGCATGGTGCCCACCGTGTCGATCACGCTCCTGGCCGTGGTCGGCGCCGCCCTGCTCGCGGTCCTGCCCGAGGGGCTGCCGTTCCGCGGTGGTCCGCTCGTGCTGCCCGGGCTCTATCTCCTCGCGGCCTGGACCGCCCTCGGGCTCGCCGCGATCCTCGTCGCCATGTTCACCTGGAGCATCGCCGAGGAGGCCCGCCGGCACGCCGCCGCGCTCGCCGCGACCCAGCTCGCCCTCGCCCGCGAGCAGAAGCTCTCCGCTCTCGGCGGTCAGGCGGCAGCGGCCGCGCACCTGCTCGGCAGCCCGCTCGGGACGATCGCGGTGATCGCCAAGGAGCTCGTCCGTGGGCTCCCGGAAGACAGCCCCTTCGCCGAGGAGGCGCGCGAGCTGCAGGCCCAGGCCCAGCGTTGTCGGGAGATCCTCCAGACCCTCGGCCGCCGGCCGCAGGACGCGACGGACGCGCGCTTCGCGCGAGCCCCGATCAGCGCGCTGTTGCAGACGATCGCGGAGGAATTCGCCCGCCCGGGGGTGACGCTCGAGGTGCGGGTGGAGCCGGAGGAAGGGGGGGTGGAACCCGAGCTCGTCCTGCCCCCGGCGCTGCGCCACGCGCTCGCCAACTTCATCGACAATGCCTGGCGGCACGCCGAGAGCCGGGTCGAGATCCGCGTCCGGCCGGGACCTCAGCGTCTCACCCTCGAGATCCTCGACGACGGACCCGGCTTCCCGCCCGAGCTTCTCGAATGGGTGGGCGAGCCCTATCTCACCACTCGCCGCAACGAGGGCGGGCTGGGCCTCGGCATCTTCATCGCCAACACCTTGCTTGCCCGCAGCGGCGCCGTGGTCCATTTTGACAACCGGGCGAAAGGAGCGCGCGTGACGGTGGTCTGGCCGCTGGCCGAACTCGAGCGCGCGCAGGAGGAACGAGACGGATGAGCCTCGAGCCCACGGGGGGGCCGGGCGGCGGGACGGCCGAGCGGCCGGGCCTGGCCGAGGGACCGGTCCTCATGCTGGTCGACGACGACGCCCCGTTGCGGCGCAGCCTGCAGCGGGCGATGGAGCGGCGCGGCTTTCGGGTGTTTCCGGCCGAGAGCCTGAAGGCCGGTATCAGCCTCGCCCACACGATCCGGCCGGATTATGCCGTGATCGATCTCCGCCTCGAGGACGGCAGCGGGATCGATCTCGTCAAGAAACTGCGGGAGCTCCACCCCCAGGCGCGGGTGGTGATCCTGACCGGCTACGGCAACATCGCCACGGCGGTGGCGGCGGTGAAGGCCGGGGCGATCGACTATCTCGCCAAGCCGGTGGACGCCGACGACGTGATCGACGCCCTCTTGGCTACCGGCACGGGCCTGCCGCCACCACCCGCCAACCCGATGTCGGCGGATCGGGTGCGCTGGGAGCACATTCAACGGGTCTTCGAGCAATGTAACCGCAACGTCTCGGAGACCGCGCGCCGCCTCAACATGCACCGCCGGACCCTGCAACGGATCCTCAACAAACGCGCGCCCAGGGAGTGAGCCTCGCGGCCGATGGGCCGGCGAGTGTCGAGGGGAGGCCGACCGAGATGGCGAGCGAGCGAGAGGCGGTGGCCGCGCCGAGCGGCTCGATGCGCGTGCTGTTGGTGGACGACGATGCGCCCCTGCGGCGCAACCTCGTACGCGCCCTGGAGCGGGAAGGGTTCAGCGTGGCGACCGCGGCGAGCCTCAAAGAGGCGTACGACGTCGCCGCCGAGGTGATACCGGACTGCGCGGTACTCGATCTCAACCTCGAGGACGGCCACGGCCTGCAGCTCCTCGACACGCTCAAGGAGCTCCGACCGGGCTGCCGGATCGTGGTGCTCACGGGCTACGACAGCATCGCTTCCTCGGTGGTGGCGCTCAAGTCCGGGGTGACCCACTATCTCGCCAAGCCGGTCGCACCCGAGGCGGTCGTCGCCGCGCTGCGGGGCGAGCTCGAGGAGCCCACGGTACCGGCCGACCAACCCATGTCGGCGGATCGGGTGCGCTGGGAGCACATCCAGCGGGTCTTCGAGCAATGCAACCGCAACGTCTCGGAGACCGCCCGCCGGCTCGGCATGCACCGCCGCACGCTGCAGCGCATCCTGGCCAAGCGCGCGCCCCGCTGAGCCGGCCCGGCGCGCTCGCGGAGGGTCGCCCTTCGCGCGCCCGCCGCCCCCGGGCCCACCCGAAGTCGGGTAGCTGCGGCCGGAAGGGGGTGTTCGATCGCTCCCGTGGCGGAAAGTCCCCGGCTTCCGGCAGGTTTTCGATCGGTACCCGGGTGCGGCGAGATACCCTGATGGTCCACGCTTTCGACACGCTCTCGCCTCGGTGTTCCGATCGGTGCCCGGGTGCGGCGAGGCCGCAGCGAGAGCGCTTCGAGCCCGCGTGCTCTCCGGCCCGTCTCTCGCTGTCCCGGACGAGCGATCGGTTCCCTGACGACGAACGGGCGACCACGGGCAGATCGCCCGGCCGACCGTCGGATGCACCTCGCCTCGGGAGGAGCACGACGGACCGCGGCACGAGAGGCCGGCCGCGTCTTTTGGTTCCCGGAGCGCGCCGTCTCCGCCGGCCACGACCGGCCGACGATCCCCGGGCCGAGCCCGCGGCCGATCGCCGGACCCGGTACGGCGCCGAAGCGACGAGGGTCGCCCGGCGGGTGCTCAGGTCCGCCCGGCGAGCGTCTCGAACATCACCACGTAGCCGCGCCGTTGGGGGTCGCCCTGGCCGCCGCCGAGCGCGAGGGCGATCGCTTGGGAGGTGCGCACCTTGCCGGGCGAGACGTAGGTGGCGTTGAAGCCCGCCCGGCCGAGCCGGCCGTCGATCAGGCTCGCCCACATCTCCTTCATGTTCGGGCCCCTGAGTATCATGATATTGTCGAGCCGCTTGCCGACCGTGGCCTTGGCGTCGAGATTGAGCCAGAGAGCGAAGGCCCGGTTGAGCTGCTTGATCTGCCGCTCGGCGTCGAGCACGAGGGCGGGCAACGGACAGGCTTCGAGCACCCGGACGAGATCGTTGCTGTTGCCGGCGAGCGACAGTCGCTCGAGTTCGCTCTGCAGGGCGTTCGAGCGCAGCCGGGCGTGGACCAGCGAGAAGGTCCGGAGCGTCGAGGCGAGGTTCGTGCGGTCGGGGGTGGCGGCCGCCACCTCGTTGATCAGGGCCGACAGCCGGATCCCCCGCCCGTCCGCCACCTCCTTGAGGTAGCTCCAGAATTCGGTCTCGAGCTTGATCGAGGTGCGCACCTCGCCGATGCGCATGGTCTTGCGGATCATCCGGCGTGCCCTTCGCTTGCGGGAGCGTTAATGCGCACTCCGATACACCAGCCGTTGCGTCCGTGCGATTGAGAGGGAAGATGAGCCGCGATACCCTAATTATGCGTTAACAAAGACGCCCGTTGACGCTACCTCCCTCGAAGACCGGCTCCACTCGCTCGGAGGGCCCGCATGAACGCTCCGGCCGCTTCGCCCACCGCACCCGCGGCGCCCGCGCCGACCCCTGCCGGCCCGGTGGTCCTGGCGCAGGCCGGACCGGCGGGTGGCGCGGCCGCGACCGGGCCCGCCGGAGCGACGCCGCCACCGGCCACCACCGCGGCACCGGTCGCCGGCCGGGTCGAGGTGCCACCACCACCGCCGGGCCAACCGGCGGAGGTCAAGGTCCTGCCGGGCATGCGCCTTCTGCTGCCCGACGCACAGTTCCTGCCGCCCCAGGCCAAGTACCTGGTGCAGGGCGACGATCTGATCATCCAGACGGCCAATGGCGGCGTCCTCACCCTCGAGGACTTCTTCGCGGTCCCGAACGCCACGATCTCGGTCGCCGGCCGCCCGCCGGTCACCAACGCGTTCCTGTTCGAGAACGCGGTGGTCGACGCCGCCGGCCAGACCATCATCCCGACCGCACCACCGACCGGCCCGCAGCCGGCGACTTCGGGCAATGCCAGCTTCTCGCCCTATGCACCGGGCGACATCGGCACGGGCGTGCCGATCACCGGCCCGCTCGACCCGACCGATCTGTCGCGCAGCGTGAGCTTCGAGGAGCCGCGGCGCTTCGACCTTCTGCCCGGCGAGGGAGGTGGGCCGCAGCCACCGATCAACACCCCGCCCACCGTGACCATCGGCGCCACCGTCACCGCCACCATCAGCGCCGACCCGATCGGCTTCAACCCCGGGGGTAATCAGCCGCTGCCACCCACCGGCGAGGGCCGGCCGATCGACGAGAACGCGGTCAACGGCCTGCCGCCCGGGCTCGTCACCCTGGATACCGCGCGGGAGATCGAGATCGTCTTCCGCGGCGAGGTCGCGGGCCTCGTCGACTCCCTGGGCTTCTTCCGGGTCGGGTCCGACGGCAGGATCACGGATGCCCGTATTCTCTTCCCGCAGGTGAACGGCTTCGACACCTCGCCCTCCTTCCAGGACGGCAAAGGACCGTTGCGACCGGGTGACAGCGTCTCGCTCGGTGTCGTCCCCGCCGGCACGACGCTCGGATTCTTCATGGTCCAGCACGGCGGCAAGCTGCCCGGCGTCGATCTGAGCGCCGGGCGGATCGAGGTCCGCGACCCGGTGACCGGGGGCCCTGCAGACCTCGATTCGCCGAGCGGCCCGCCGCGCTTCGTCCACATCGCCCCGAACGGCACCGAGACGGTGCTGCCGGTCGTCTTCGTCGCCAACGACCCCGATCCCTCGACGCCGCGCAGCAACCCGCTCAATCCGTTCGGCCTCGCCTACGTGATTTCGGGCTTCGAGAACAGCAGCGGCGAGGTGGTGGCGAATTTCGAGGACCTGGCGGGCCCGCTCGGGACCCGGGTGCCGGTGCCCGGCACGGTCGATCCCGAGA
>DAIOUO010000036.1:0-16055 GCA_036759485.1 Geminicoccaceae bacterium
CCCGACCAGGCCGGCATCCGCCAACAGCTTGAGCTTGAGCCAGATCCAGCGTTCCTCGCCGGGCCGACCGGGATCGGCGCGGCGGGGTGCCCGGTTGGTCGAGCTCTTGTAGTGCAGATTGCCGAAGCCGCCCTCCCCGCCCCGGCAGACGATCGCTCGCTGACCCGGCTCGCTCAGATCGACCAGGAGTGTGGTGCCGTCTTCGGCGTAGATCTGGGTCCCGACCGGCAGGCGGAGGATCACGTCGGCACCGTCCCGCCCGGTGCGCTGGCGGCCCATCCCGTTCTGCCCGCGCTCGGCCTTGAAGTGCTGTTTGTAGCGATAGTCGATGAGCGTGTTGAGGTCGGGGTCGGCCACAGCGATCACGTGACCACCGCGGCCGCCGTCGCCGCCGTCCGGTCCGCCGAACTCGATGAACTTCTCGCGCCGGAAGCTGCAGGCGCCGTCGCCGCCGTCGCCGCTCTTCACCCAGATCTTGGCCGAATCGAGAAACCGCATGGCGAGGCGTCGCGCGCTGTTCGCCCGCCGACCGGGCGCCGGACGCGCAGCGTCACTCCGCGGCGCGCGGCTCCGGCACGACCGTGACGTAGGCGCGGCCGTCGTGGCCGTCCTTGAAGCGCACCCGCCCCTCGATCTTGGCGAAGAGCGTGTAGTCGCGCCCCATGCCCACACCCGGGCCCGGATGCCACTTGGTACCGCGCTGGCGGACCAGGATGTTGCCCGGGATCACGTGCTGGCCGCCGAACTTCTTCACGCCCAGCCGCTTGCCTTCGCTGTCGCGACCGTTGCGCGAGCTACCGCCGGCCTTCTTGTGCGCCATGGTTCCCTCCTCGCCGCGTTCCCGCCCGGTCCCGTCTCAGGCCGCGTCCGGCCGCGCGATCTCGGTGATCCGCACGACCGAGAGATCCTGACGGTGGCCGGTGCGCCGGCGATAGTTCTTCCGCCGCCGCTTCTTGAAGACGATGATCTTCGGTCCGCGGGTCTGCTCGAGGAGCGTGCCCACGACCTTGGCCCCCTCGACGAGCGGCGTGCCGAGCAGCGGCTGCTCGCCGCCCACCATCAGCACCTCGCCGAATTCGACGGTCTGCCCGGCCTCGCCCGGCAGCCGCTCGATGGTGATCACGTCGTTCTTGGCGACGCGGTACTGCTTGCCGCCGGTGCGGATGACTGCATACATGGTCGGGAGCGTCCGAAGTCGGAACGACAAACACTGCTGCGCCGTCGCTTCCGCCGGCGCGAGTTCGCACTATAGCCCCGAGGCCCGCCCTGTCAACGCGCGCGAGGAGGTCGCCGGCGCCGGCCTCGTCCGCCGCTCGCCGTCCCGGCGATGGCGCCGGTCGGCGCCGCCTATGCCCACGCCGTGGCCGCCCCCGAGCGTTCGGCAGCCGCCGGCTCGACCACCGGCTCGAGCCAGACCGCCGTGTCGTGGATCGCCGCCCCACCCCCGGGCGGGGCGGGGTCCGCGCCGATCAGCGCGTTGATGCCGATCCCGCCTTCCCAATAGCGGTTGGGCCAGATGCTCTCGACCACGATGGTGTCGCGATGCTGGCCCGCGCGCGCCGCGACGTGCAGCGTCACCACGGCGCGCTCGTTGCCGAGCCGCACCCGGTCGCCGTCGCGAAGGCCGAGCTGGGCCATGACCTCGGGATGGACCAGCGCGGTCGGCCGGCCTTCCCGTCGCCGGCTGCTCGCCGTCTCGGTGAAGCTCGTGTTGAGGAACTGCCGGGCCGGCGCGGCCACGAGGCGAAAGGGCTTCTCCGGGCTCACCTCGTCGGTCACCGGCAGATGGTCGGGCAGGCGCGGCATCAGCCCGCCCATCGGCCCCATCGAGGCCCAGTCCGGGCGGAAGCGGAACTTGCCGTCGGGGGTGGCGAAGCCCTTGCGGAAATGCGCCGTGTCGGAATCGGGCAAGGCGTCCCAGCCGCCGGCGCCCAGGACGGTCTCGGCATCGGGCCAGCCCGAGCGGCGCAACAGGTCGTCGACCAGTTCCCACTCGCTCATGACGAAGCCCGGATGGTCCGCGCCCAGCCGGCGGGCGAGCTCGCAGACCACCCAATGGTTGCTCCGGCACTCGGCGAACGGCTCGAGGATCTTGCGGTGGACCTGGATCCGCGAATGCGCGCTCGCCTGGTAGACGTCGTCGTGCTCGAGGAACATGGTGGCCGGCAGCACCACGTCGGCCATCATCGCGGTCTCGGTCGGGAACTGCTCGTGCACCGCCACGAACAGATCCTCGCGCGCGAAGCCTCGGTGCACCTTCGAAAGCTCGGGGGCGATGCACATGGGATTGGTGCTCTGGATCAGCATGGCGGTCACCGGCGGACCGCCCTGCAGCGCGTCCGGCTCGCCCACGAGGACGGGCCCGATCCGCGACTGGTCGAGCGCCCGGGTCGCGGGATCGAGCACATCGAGCCCTTCGAGCAGCGTTTTGTCCCAGTGGTAGAGATCGCCCATGTTGTAGAGGGCGCCACCGCCGGGATGCTGCCAAGCGCCGCTGATCACCGCGAGAGAGGAGGCCGCGTGCATCACCGCGGCGCCGTTGCGCGAGCGGGTGAAGCCGAAGCCGAGCCTGAGCCAGGAGCGCTTCGTCCGGCCGTAGAGCCGGGCGAAATCGCGGATCGTCCCGGCCGGAAGCCCGGTGATCGCGGCCGCCCATTCGGGCGTCCGGCGGGCGAAGTGCTCGCGCAGCTCGCCGACCGGTGTGTCGGACACCCGCTCGAGATAAGCGAGGTCGGCGAGCCCCTCCTCGAAGAGGACGTGCGCCACGGCACAAGCGAGCGCACCGTCGGTGCCCGGCCGCGGGGCCAGGTGCAGATCGGCCTGCTCGGCGGTGGCCGAGCGGTAGGGGTCGATCACCACGAGCCTCGCACCGCGCTTCTTGGCGCGCGCCACGTGCGTCACGAGGTTGACGTGGGTGTGGACGGGATTGCAGCCCCAGACGACGATCAGATCGGCGTGCTCGGCCGCCTCGGTCGCCGGCACCCCCCAGCGCTTGCCGTAACCGGCGCGCCAGCCGGTATCCGAGAGCAGCACGCAGATCGTCGAGAAGAACCGGCTGTAGCGCTTCGCGTGGGTGAGCCGGTTGATGCCGTCGCGGTTCACGAGCCCCATGGTGCCGGCGTACCAGTAGGGCCACACCGTTTCCGGCCCGTAGCGCCGCTCGGCCGCGAGGAACGCCTCGGCGATCCGGTCGAGCGCCTCCTCCCAACCGATCCGCCGGAACCGGCCGGAACCCTTGGGCCCGCTGCGCAGCAAGGGGAAGGCCAGCCGGTCGGGATGGTGGTAGCGCTCGGCGTAGCGCGCGACCTTGGCGCAGATCACGCCGGCCGTGAACGGATTGCGCTCCGAGCCTCGGACCTTGCCGAGCCGGCCCTCGGCGGTGCGCTCGACCTCGAGCGCGCACACGCTCGGGCAGTCGTGCGGGCACACGCTCGGGTGAAAGCTCGAAGCGCTCATCACCGTCTCTCCTGCCGACACGGGATCTCCCGCCGACCCCGGCCCCCCGCTCGAGCAGCCTGCGCGTGAACCACCGGCACCGCAAGATCCCCGCGCCCGCTTCGCTCGCCCGCCGAGCGACGGCGTCCCGCCGAACGGGATCGAAGAAGGCCCACACGAGCCGGGTGCCGAGTGCCCGGCCCGCAACCGAGGCTCGTTCGGGCGGCCTCCGGCCGGCGCATCGCTACCCTCCCCGGCCCGGCCCCTCAGGCCACCCGGTTCAGGAGCGGCGTGCCCGCCGCGAGCCTGCGGGCGTTCTCGACCGCGACCAGGAGCGAGCGTTCGAGCGTCTCGGGCGTGAGCCAGGCGAGGTGGGGGGTCGCGACGACCTCCGGCCGGGCGAGGAGCGGATGGTCGGCGGGCAAGGGCTCCCGCTCGAACACGTCGAGCCCGGCGCCGCCGAGGTGCCCGTCGGCGAGGGCGAGCAAGAGCGCCGGCTCGTCCACGAGGCCACCGCGGGCGGTGTTGATCAACACCGCCCCCCGCTTCATCCGGGCGATCCGCTCGGCCGAGAGCAGCCCCGTCGTCTCGGGCACGAGCGGCAGATGGAGCGAGACGACGTCGCTCGTCGCGAGCAGCGCGTCGAGCGGCAGGAAACGGGCCGGCGCGTCCGGCTTCTCGCGTCGGCTCCAATAGACCGGCTCCGCCCCCATCGCCGCGAGCACCGGGGCCAACAGACGCGGCACCGCACCCATGCCCACGAGCCCGACCCGACGGCCGGCGAGCTCGCCCAGCCGGTCGGCGAGGTCCTCCGCCAGCGCCCAGCCGCGGCCGGCCCGAGTCTCCCGGTCGAGCCAGGCGATCCGCCGCAGCACCGCGAGCATGAGGCCGAGGGCGAGCTCGGCCACCGCCCGGCTGTTGGTGCCCGGCATGTTGCAGACCGCGACGCCGCGCGCCCGGCAGGCCTCGAGGTCGATCGTGTTGACGCCCACCCCGATCTTCTGCACGAGCCGAAGCCGCGGCGCCGCCTCGAGCATCGCCGCGGTCACGGGCTCGAGCACGTGCCAGAGGATCTCGGTCTCGGGCAGCGCCGCGGCGAGCGCGGCCCGGTCGGCCACCGGCACCACCGCGACCTCGAGCCCCTCGCGGGCGAGGCCCGCGAGCCGGGCCCGCAAGCCGGGGCTCGCCTCGTGATGGAACAGCACGCGTTGCATCGCGCTTCCGCCTGCCGCAGCCTTCCGCCCGAGGCCAGGGTCGCACCACCGCCCGGCCAGCCGCAACCCCGATCCGGGAGACCGGTCCCTTGCTGGGCAGCGATCCCTCGGCCGTGATGCACGCCGTGCTCTGTCGCGCGGGCCTCGCCGCGCCCGACCTGCGGCCGAGCATGGCGCCGCTTTCGGGCGGGGTTTCCTCGGACATCTGGCGGGTCGTGCTCGACCGCCGCTCGGTCTGCGTCAAGCGCGCGCTCGCCCGCCTCAAGGTCGAGGCCGACTGGCGAGCACCGCTCGAACGCTCGCGCTACGAGGCGGCCTTCCTCGAAACCGTGCGGCGCATCCTGCCGGAAGCCGTACCGCGCCTTCTCCATTACGACCGGGCCGCAGGTGCCCTGGTCATGCCCTATCTCGACCCTGCCGAGCACAGGCTCTGGAAGGCCGAGCTCGCCGCCGGGCGGGCCGAGCCCGGGGTGGCGGCCGCGGTCGGTGCCCGGCTCGTGCGCCTGCACCGGGCGACCGCGCGGGATGCCGAGGTCGCGACGCGCTTCGCCACGGATGCGATCTTCCACGCCATCCGGCTCGAGCCCTATCTGCTCGCGACCGCCCGCCGCCACCCCGATCTCGGGCCCGAGCTCGAGTGGCTCGCCGAGCGGACCGCCGCTACGCGCGTCGCGCTCGTACACGGCGACGTGAGCCCCAAGAACATCCTGCTCGGTCCCGAAGGACCCGTGTTCCTCGACGCCGAGTGCGCCTGGTACGGCGATCCCGCCTTCGATCTCGCCTTCTGCCTCAACCACCTGCTCCTCAAGTGCCTGTGGGTGCCGGCGGCCGCCGCGGGCTTCCTCGCCTGCTTCGACGCTCTGCTCGAGGCCTACATGGAGGGCGTCCTCTGGGAGCCGCGCGGCGCCCTCGAGGAGCGGGTGGCCACGCTCCTGCCCGGTCTCTTCCTCGCCCGGGTCGACGGCAAGTCGCCGGTCGAGTACCTGAGCGAGGAGGCGCAGAAGGACCGGGTCCGGCGGGTGGCGAGGAGCTTCCTCGCAGCACCCGCACGAACGCTGGCGCCCTTGCGGGCGGTCTGGGCTTCGGAGGTGGGCGCATGAGCCGGACGCGGATCGTGGGCGTGCGCGGCCGGCGGGTGTGGGACAGCCGCGGCCGGCCGACGGTCGAGGCCGAGGTCGAGCTCGCCTGCGGTGCCGTCGGCCGGGCGATCGCCCCGGCCGGGGCTTCGACCGGCTCCCTGGAGGCGGTCGATCTCCGGGACGGCGGAATCCGACTGGGTGGCCTCGATGTCGGCCGGGCCGTGGCCGCCGTGTCGGGCGAGATCGCCCGGGCGCTCGAGGGCCTCGACGCGGCCGACCAGGAGGGCGTGGACGCCCGCCTGATCGCCCTCGACGGTACGCCGCAGAAATCCCGGCTCGGCGGCAACGCGCTCGTCGCCACCTCGATGGCCACGGCCTGGGCGGCTGCCGGAGCGCACCGGCTGCCGCTCTGGCGCTGGCTGGGCGGTGCCGAGGCCCGCACCCTGCCCCTTCCCGAGATCCAGATCCTGGGCGGCGGCAAGCACGCCGCCGGCCGGCTCGACATCCAGGACTTCCTCCTCGTCTGTCCCGGGGCCGAGAGCTTCGCCCGGGCCCTCGAATGGACCGCCGAGGTCTATCATGCCGCCGGCCGGCTCCTGGCCGAGGCCGGCCGGTTGCAGGGGGTCGCCGACGAGGGCGGCTTCTGGCCCGCCTTCGACGACAACGAGCAGGCGCTCGATCTGCTCGCGCGCGCCATCGAGCTCGCGGGCCTGAGGCCCTTCGAGGAGGTCGGCATCGCGCTCGACGTCGCCGCCTCGAGTTTCGGCCGAGCCGGCCGCTACCGGCTCGCGGCCGAGCACCGAGATCTCGACTCGACCGGCATGATCGAGCTCCTGGCCTCCTGGATCGCCCGCTACCCGATCGTCTCGATCGAGGACCCTTTGGCCGAGGACGACGTCGAGGGCTTTCGCGCCTTCACCGCCCGTTTCCGCGGCCGGCTGCAGATCGTGGGCGACGATCTGCTCGTGACCTCGGCCGAGCGCGTCCGCCGCGCCGCCGCCCAGGGCTGGTGCGATGCGGTGCTCTTGAAGCCCAACCAGGTGGGCACACTCAGCGAGACCCGCGCCGCCTTCGCCGCCGCCCGGGCGGCGGGCATGGGAGCGATCGTCTCGGCCCGCTCGGGCGAGAGCGAGGACGTGACGATCGTCCACCTCGCGGTCGGCTGGGGCGTGCCCCAGCTCAAGGTCGGCTCCTTCGCCCGCTCCGAACGGATGGCCAAGTGGAACGAGGCGCTCCGGATCGAGGAGGCACTCGGCGAACGCGCCGCCTTCGCCGGCCGCGCGGCACTCGGCCTCGCCCGACCCTGAGCCCGGCCGCGCTCGCGCACCCGACGCGGAGGAGCGATCGGCCGGGCCTCCGACCGCGCCTCAGAGCAGCCGCTCGACGAGCCCCGCGAGCACGTCCGGGCAGGTGATGTGCGGCCCGTGGCTCGCGTCGATCGTCTCGAGCGTCCAGCCGGGCTCGCGCGCGGCCCGCTCGGCGAAGCGCCGGAAGGTGTCGTCGGGCCCGACCCGGGCGCAGAAGACATACGCCCGCGGCAGCTTCGGCACCGCGCTCGAGGGCAGGGGCTGCTCGAAGGTGCGGATCGGCTGCGGCAGCCGGCGCGGCCGGGCGTAGACCACGTCCTCGGCCGGCGTGTCGGGTGGCATGGGGTTGGGCGGGATCCGCCAGCCCGCGCCCTCGGCCTGGGCCGCCGCCCGCATCCGCGCCGCCGCCTGCGCCGGCACGAGATCGAACACGGCCTCCCCCGGCTCGGGCACGAGTGCGTCCAGATAGACGAGCCGGCGCAGCCGCTCGGGGCGCCGCTGGGCCACGCCCGTGGCGACCATCCCGCCGTAGGAATGGCCGATCAGCACGACCTCCTCGAGATCCTCGCAATCGAGCACCGCGACGATGTCGCGGATATGGGTCTCGAGGTCGATCTCCGGGCCGGCGAGATGGCCGCGCTCACCGAGGCCGGTGAGGGTGGGCGTCCACACCTCGTGCCCCGCGGCCCGCCAGATCGCACGCATCTTCCGCCACGCCCAGCCACCGGACCAGGCGCCGTGCGCCACCAGGATCGTCGCCATCGAGGGAGTCCCCCGCGCCTCCTGGAGCCGAGGCTAAGGGTTGGCGGTCCGCAGGACAAGCACGGTGCCGGCGCGCCGTTGCCGGGGCGCTGCCCACTCGCTACGGTGGCGGCGCCGCGCCCGCCGCGGCGTCGGCAGTTCGAGCCGGGAGGCATCATGTTGCGCAGCACGCGACGTCTCGCTCTCGCCACCGTGGCCTGGATCGCGGCCGCCGGCGCCGCCGCGGCCGAACGGTGGGACATGCCGCTCGCCTATCCCGAGACCAATTTCCACACCGAGAACGCCAAGAAGTTCGCCGCCTGCGTCAAGGACGGCACCAAGGGTGCCATCGAGATCGTCACCCACGCCAATGGCTCGCTCTTCAAAGGCAACGACATCAAGCGCGCCGTCCAGACCGGCCAGGCGCCGATCGGGGAGCGGCTGCTTTCCGCGCACGAGAACGAGAACCCGCTCTTCGGCTACGACGCGGTGCCGTTCCTGGCCTCCTCCTACGAGGCCTCGGAGAAGCTAGCCAAGGCCGCCCGGCCCAAGCTCGAGGCGCTGCTCGACAAGCAGAACCTCGTGCTCCTCTACACCGTCCCCTGGCCGCCGCAGGGCATCTACACCAAAAAGCCGCTCAACTCGGCCGCCGACATGAAGGGCGTGAAGTTCCGCTCCTACAACGCCGCCACCGCCCGCATGGCGGAGCTCATGGGCGCCGTCCCGGTCCAGATCGAGGCCGCCGAGCTCACCCAGGCGCTCGCAACGGGCGTGGTCGAGAGCTTCATCAGCTCGGGCTCCACGGGCTACGACGCCAAGGTCTGGGAGCAGCTCAAATACTGGTACGACACCCAGGCCTGGCTGCCCCGCAACACCGTCTTCGTCAACAAGGCCGTCTGGAACGGATTGAAGCCCGAGCAGCAGAAGGTGCTGCGCGACTGCGCCGCCAAGGCCGAGGCCGAAGGCACCGCCCGCTCGAAGGAGCTCGCCGGCTGGTACATCGAGCAATTGAAGGCCAAGGGCATGACGATCGAGCCGGCGAGCCCGCAGCTCAAGGCCGACCTCGCCAAGATCGGCGAGATCATGACCAACGACTGGCTCGCCAAGGCCGGCGAGGAGGGCAAGGCGATCGTCGAGGCCTACCGAAAGATGTGAGCCCGGCGGGGCGGGCTCGGCACCCGCCCCCACGGCCTCGCGAGATCGACGAGACCACCGGTACCCGCGATGATCCGCCGGGCGCTCGACCTGCTCTACGATCTGGCCGGCTGGCTGGCGGCCTTCTTCATGGTCGCCATCCTCGTGATCATCGTCGCGCAGATCGGCACCCGCCTGCTCGCCATCAAGTTCCCGGGCGGCACCGACTATGCCGGCTATTGCATGGCCGCCGCCTCCTTCCTGGCACTCGCCCACACCTTCCGCCGCGGCGGGCACATCCGCGTCGAACTGCTGCTCCAGCGCCTGGCCGAGCCGGCCCGACGCCGGGTCGAGCTCTTCGTGCTCCTGGTCGGCAGCGCGCTCTGTTGGTATTTCGCTTGGTATGCCGTCCGTGGGGTGCGCTTCTCCTGGATGCTCGGCGACGTGAGCCAGGGCCAGGACGCCACGCCGCTCTGGATCCCCCAGAGCGCGATGGCCCTGGGTGTCACCTTGCTCGCCGTCGCCATGACGGACCATCTCGTCCGGGTCCTGCGCGGTGCCGACCCGCGGCTCGGTGACGGGCCGGCCCCCGAGGCGTGAGTTCCCTTCCCGCGCTCGCCGCCGACCCGGTGCGTTCGCCGTGACGGGTCCCCTGCGCGTCGCCTTCGTCTATCCGCACGCCGATCTCGGCCCGTCGGGTGAAGGGATCGCCGATGCGCTCGCCGTGGTGCTGATCGAGCTCGGCCGCCGCCTGGTCGAGCGCGGCGTTTCCGTGACCGCCTTCGTCCGCCGCCGGCGCGGCGAGCCCGCGACCTCGATCCTCGACGGAATCACCGTCCGGCGGTTGCGCCAGCTCGGCGACCACCTGCTCTTCCGCCTGCGTGTCCTGGATCGGTTGCGGCCGGCCGATAGGCCCTTCCGCGTGAGCGGCCTCTACTACCCCTTCTTCGTCCGCGGCGTCGCCCGCGAGCTCGCCCACACGGGGGTCGACATCGTCCATCTCCACAACAATGCCTGCTTCCTCGACACGCTGGCGGGCAGGCTGCCCGCGGCCGATCTCGTGCTCCACCAGCACGACCACGCCCTCGCCGATTTCGCCCCCGAGCGCACGGCCGCGCGGCTCGAGCGGGCGCGCCTGCTGCTCACCTGCAGCGATCACGTTCGCGAACGCGTGCTCGAGCGCTTCCCCGCCGTGGCTGCTCGCGCCGCGACCCTCCACAACGGCGTCGACACCCGCTTCCTCGAGGTCGCGGCCGATCCCGCGGCGAGCCGAACGATCCTCTTCGTGGGTCGGCTCGCGCCGGAGAAGGGTGTGCATCTCCTTCTCGAGGCCTTCGATCGGATCGCCGATCGGCACCCCGAGGCCCGGCTCGTGCTCGTGGGCGCGCCAGACTTCTCGCCCAAGGCCTTCGTCGATCCTTTCGATCGCGACCCTCTGATCCGCCCGCTCGCACCCTGGTTCGCTCGGCCCGCGGCCTGGCGCCGCCATCTCGAGGCCCTGGCGGCCCGCCGCCCCGGCCGGATCCGCTTGCCGGGCCCGATGCTCCATCGGCATCTGCCGGCCGTCATGGCGGATGCGGCGGTCTTCGCCTTCCCGACGATCTGGCAGGAGCCCTTCGGCATGCCGCCGGTCGAGGCCATGGCCGCGGGCCTGCCGGTGGTGGCCGGCCGAGCCGGTGCTCTGCCCGAGACGGTCGAGCACGATCGCACCGGCCTCCTCGTCGAGCGCGGCTCGGTCGAAGCACTCGCCGAGGCGCTCGACGCGCTCCTCGCCGATCCGGCACGGCGACGCGCCATGGGCGAAGCCGGTCGCCGGCGCGTCCTCGAGCGGTTCCGCTGGGAGACGATCGCCGACCGGCTCCTCGAGCTCTACCGGTGCCACTGCCCGAACGCCGCGGCCCTTCGAGATCGCGCTTGCGGATCGCCTTCCTGAGCCAGCCGCGCGACCCGATCGCAGCCGGGCCCGGGCAACGCGGTTCGGTCGCCATCGTGCTCTGGGCGCTCGCGAGCCGGCTCGCCCGGCATCACGAGGTCCTCGTCCTGGCACCACGGCGCCGCGGCGAGCCGGCCGAGGAGGCCACCGCCCAGGGGCCGCGCATCGCCCGCCTGGCACCGCCGCTCGCACGCCTGCATCGACTGCTCGAGGCGGCCGACGGGCTCGTCCCGCGAGCCCTCCCGCACATGGCCCGGCCGCTCTACTTCGCGGGCTATCCGCGCCGGCTCGCCGGGCCGCTCGCGCGGTTTCGGCCGGACATCGTCCACCTCATGACCGTGGCCCAGCTGCTGCCGGGTCTGGCCCGGGCGCTGCCGGACACCCCGCTCGTCCTGCACCTGCACGACGAGCTCCTGCTCCGGCTCGAGCGACGGGCTGCCGCAGCGCGCCTCGCCCCGGCCGCGGCGGTCGTGACGGTGAGCGATTGGCTCGCCGAGCGGCTCTCCGCCCGTTTTCCGGAATACCGCCGCAAAATCGTCGCGATCGGCAACGGCGTCGACCTCGAGGGATTTGCCCCCGGCCGGCGCGGCGGCCCGAGCGAGACGGGCGAGCGGCTCCTCTTCGTCGGCCGCATCTCGCCCGAGAAGGGCGTGCACGTCCTGATCGAGGCGTTCGCTCGGCTGGCCCCGCGACGGCCGCGCCTCGTCCTCGAGCTCGTGGGCGAGCCGGGCCTCATGCCCCGCCCCTTCCTCGAGCTCCTGGACCGGACGCCGGCGCTCGAAGCCGCCCTCGCCTTCTACGGCCGGGGTCCGCTCGAGCGGCTGCGCCGCACCCTCCTCGGCGGCGGCCGGCTCTATCTCGAGACCCTGCTCGGCCGACTGCCGGACGCGCTGCGGCGGCGGGTGATCCTCACCGGTCCCCTGCCGCACCGCACCCTGGTCGAGCGCTACCGCGCCGCCGACCTCCTGGCCGCGCCGTCGGTCTGCAACGAGCCCTTCTGTCTGCCGGTCGCCGAGGCCATGGCCTCGGGCCTGCCCTGCGTCACGAGCCTCTGTGGTGCCCCACCCGAGCTGATCGGCGCGAGGGACCCCGACGGGGTGGGCGAAGCCGGCATCGCCGTGCCGCCCGGCGACGCGGAGGCCCTCGCCCGGGCGATCGAGCTCCTCCTGCGCGACCCCGATCGGCGCCGGACGATGGGCGTCGCGGCCCGAAGGCGCGCCGAGCGTCTGTTGGGGTGGGAAGCCGCCGCCGCCCGCCTCGAAACGGCCTATCGCTCGCTCGTGGTCGGCCCGGACGCGCTCGGGTGAGACCGCCCCCTCGCTCGCGCTCGCGGCTCCGACAGCAGCGCCCGCAGGTTGGCGCACAACGCGCGGAGCGAGCGGCGCTCGCGCTTGCCGTCGACGATCGTGCGCTGCCCGGCCGCGACCAGGCTGTGCAGCCCGTCCGGGCAGGGGCCCGACGGGTCGGGGTCGAGCCGGGCGACCGGAACCTCGCGGAAGAGCTCGGGCGTGAGCGCCTCGATCCGGTTGATCACGACCGCACCGCCATAGGTCCGGGTGCAGTCCTGGGCCGGCCGAAAGAGACGGCCTCGGTCCTCGAACAGCGGCCCCGCGGGGCGCGCCGAACCGAGATCGTCGACCACCGGGCTCATCGGGTGGCGTCGCCAGGGCCCGCGCAGCGCCTCCGCCACGAAGAGGTGGAGCCGCGCCTCGTCCTGATCCGCCCGGTCGGTCGCGAACAGATACCAGCGGCCATCGTGCCGGACCACGGTCGGATCGACCCCGGCGAAGTCCTCGACCAGCACGGCATCGGGCTCGAAGCGGTCGGGGAACGGCGCGGCTCGGTAGAGCCGGATGCAGCCCGCCGCACTCGCCTCGGGCAGAAGGAAGATCTCGCCACCCTCCGCGACCAGGAACGGCCAGGAGAGATGGTGTGGCGCGCGCACCACCGGCACGACCGCGGCCCCGGGTTCGAGGCGCGTGCGCGCGAGACAGCCCCGCCAGTCGGTCGGATCGAACGCCTCGACGAGCACCACACCGTCGCGGACGCCGACGGGATCGGCGAGCCAGCCGCGCGGCGGCGGCGGCAACCAGTGGATCGGCGGCGGTGGCCCGTCGAGCAATGCTGCGGCCGGGGCCTCGATCACCCCGATCCGCCACTCCTCGTCCAGCGTACACTCGACGAGCTTGCGTAGCGCCCCGAGCGCCACCCGTACCGGGAGCAACCGCGGCACGGGTGCGGGTGCGGGTTCGAGCCGGCACACCTCGCCCGCCCCGGGCGGGAGGAGCCTCGCCCGCCGCCAGGCGAGCGCCCGCGCCGGCCAGCGCGCCACCACCTCGAGCACCCGCTCGCGGGTCGCCGGGAGCGAATGGCCCACCGTTTTGAGCCGGCCCTCGACCAGCACGCGCCCTCGCTCGGCGCTCTCGAGCTCGACCAGCCGGCAGAGCACGCTGCGCTCACCACCTACCAGCTCCGGCCCGCCGGGTGGTCCGCGCCGGCCCTCGGCACCGAAGCGCAGCTGCCAGACCGCCACGCCCAGGTCCAGGCGCGGTGGGGCGAACGAGAGATCGAGCAGCAGGTCGACACCGAGTCCGGCGAGCCGGCCGCGGAGGTCTTCCTCGTTCTCGTCGAGACGGGGCACGGTACCGGGCGAACCGCGGCCGCCCCGTGGTCCGACCCAGGCCGCGGGTCGGAAGCCCACGGCCGCGAGCGCGTCGACTGCCGTTCGCTGCCACGGTGCGAGTTCGTCGCCGACCCGCAGCGCGGTTCGAAGCGCGGACGCGTGCTCGCTCGCCATCACCCGGACAACCGTTCGCGCAACAGGCTATGGCAAGGATGCAACGGCCCACCCGGGTGGTGACGGCTGCCGCCCGGACCGCACCGTTGCGACGCTCGGCTTGCTTCGCAAGCCGGAGCCGGGCATCGTAGACTGCCCTCGACCCGGTTGTCCGGGTGGGCACCGGTGGCAGGGGAAAGCGAGGCGATATGGGGAGCGGGTGCCCCCTGGTGAGCATCGGCTTGCCGGTCTTCAACGGCGAGGCCTATCTCGAGGAGGCGATCCGCTCGGTGCTCGCCCAGACGATGGGCGACCTCGAACTCGTGATCTCCGACAACGCCTCGACCGACCGCACGGCCGAGATCTGTGCCGACTGGGCGGCCACCGATCGGCGGGTGCGCGTCCTGCGCAACGAGCGGAACCTGGGCGCCGCACCCAACTACAACCGGACCTTCGCCGAGAGCCGCGGCCGCTACTTCAAATGGCTGGCTCACGACGATCGGCTCCGGCCGGGCTACCTCGCCGCCACCGTGCCGGTCCTGGCGGCCGATCCCGGCGTCGTCCTCTGCAACACCACGGTCGACTACATCGACGAGAGCGGCGCGCCGCTCGGCACCTACCGCTCGCCGCTCGCCCTCGCGGCGGCCGAGCGTCCCTCGGAGCGCTTCGCCGCCCTGGTCCTGCGCTCGCACAGCTGCGTCGACTTTTTCGGATTGATCCGCCGCTCCGCGCTCGAGGGCTCGCTCCTGCACGGCACCTTCCACGGCGCCGACCGGGCCCTTTTGGCCCAGCTCGCGCTGCGCGGCCGCATGATCCAGCTCGAGCCCGCGCTCGTCGAGATGCGCGAGCATCCGAACCGCTACACCCGGCGGCAGCAGAGCGGGGCGGCCCGCCAGGACTGGCACCTGGCCGGATCGCCGCGCCGGCCGATCCCCGCGCTCGAGCTCTGGCGCACCTACCGCCGGCTGGTCGCCACCGAGCCCCTGTCGGAGGAAGAGCGCCGGGCTTGCCGGCGGCTGCTCGCCCGGTGGTGGCTCGCCAACTGGAACGCGCTCCGGGTCGCGGCCGACCTGCTGGACCGCGTGGCGCCGGGCTTCGTCGGTCGGGCGGAGCGGCTCAAGATCCGCCTGTTCGGCGCCGCACCGGGGCACTTCATCGAGGTCGCCGAGACCGGCCCGCGGCCGGCTCCGGCCCGGCCGCCGACACCGCGCGCCGCGGAGGCCTACGGGCTGCGCGAGCGCTTCGAGGATTGCGCCCCGATCTTCGTCGTGGGCGCGCCGCGTTCGGGCACGAGCCTGCTCGCCCGCATGCTGGACGCCCATCCATCGATCGGCCTGTCCGACGAGCTCTGTTTCTTCGACATCGTGCTCGAGGCGCGGCGCGAGCTGCCCGAACTCGACACCCCGGAGCGGATCGAACGCCTGCGCGCTCTCCTGCCGCAGATGGACCATGTGCGCTACTGGGCCGACGCCGAGGTCCTGATCGAAGCCGCGATCGAACGGCTGCGGGCCGATCCGCGGCCCGGCTGGGGCGCCTTCTATCGCCATCTGATGGAGGCCCGGGCGGCGCGCGAGGGTGCTCGACGGTTCGGCGAGAAGACGCCCTGGAACGTCCGCCATCTGGCCGCCCTCGAGGCGCTCTTCCCATGTGCCCGCTTCGTCCACATCGTCCGCGATCCGCGGGCGGTCGTGGCCTCCAAACGGAAGTTGCCGCGCACCTCGGCCGACGTCCTGACCAACGCCTTCAAATGGTCGATCGACATCACCGCCGCGGCTTCCTACCGCGCCAGCGCGCCCGAGCGCGCCGAGCGGCTCCTCGAGGTCCGCTACGAGGATCTCGTTCGCGATCCCGAAAAGGTGTTGCGCGAGATCACGGCGTTCCTGGGCGAGCCCTTCCACCCGGCGATGTTGGACCCCGCCGAGGCCGGCCCACTCGCCTTCAAGGACCAGCCCTATCGGGAAGGCGTGCTGCGTCCGGTCTTCGATTGCTCGCTCGAGGCCTGGCGGAAGGAGCTCTCGCCGGCCCAGGTCTGGCTCGTCCAGCGGTTGACGGCCGGCGGCATGGCACGGTACGGCTACGTTCCGGAGCCCGTCGAAGCCCGGGAAATCGCCCGGCTCCCGGTTCAGATCCTCCGGGAAATCCGGGCCTGGCTACGCTTCAAGCGGGAGGAGGCGCGTCTGTCGGCGGCCGAGCCCCAGATCCGGTTCCGCGCGCGCGCCGCGTCCCTCTACCAACTCCTGCTCCACGGCCTGCTCAAACATCTGAGCTCGGGCGGGTTCTTCTGAAGCCCCCGGCATCGGAAGACCCTCCGCGCAGACCCCGCAGGCCTTCGGCCGCGCGCCGCAGAGCCGGGCGGGCGAGGAGCGCGAGTGCCGCGGCATAGGCGCCCACGCCGACCGCGGCGACGAGCAGGATCCCGACGGGCCCCTCGAGGCC
>DAIOUO010000037.1:0-16043 GCA_036759485.1 Geminicoccaceae bacterium
ATGTCGAGCACCGCGAGCCGCTCGACCCGCTCGGGGTGGTCGAGCGCCAGCCGATGACCCACCCGGCCGCCGCGATCGTGCCCGACCACCGCGAAGCGCTCGAAGCCGAGGGCGCGGGCGAGCTCGACCAGATCGCCCGCGCTCGCCCGCTTGGCGTAGGTCCGATGATCGGGATCTCCGGGCGGCTTGGCCGAGGCGCCGTAGCCGCGCAGGTCGGGACAGATCACGGTCCGGCGGCCGGCGAGGAGCGGCGCCACCCGGTGCCACATGACGTGGCACTGGGGATAACCGTGGAGCAGCAGGACCGGTGGGCCGGAACCGCCGATGCGGACCGCGATCTCACCGACCGTGCAGCGAACCCGTCTCAGGGTGAAGCCTTCGAACATCGGCCCTCTCCTACGAGCACGGCGAGGTCGACCGGCCGATCGAGACCCTCGACCCGGCGGTCCGAGCGAGCCGACCAGAGCCCGGCCGGCTTCGCACCCTGGGCCTCGGCGAGCCGCAAGGCCTCGAGCTCCATCACGACCGTCGCCGCCTCCCGTTTGCAGTGCTTCTCGAGCTTGGCCGCGCGGTTCACCGGATCGCCGATCACCGTGTACTCCAGTCGCTCCGGATCGCCGACCGTCCCGAACAGCACCCGACCAACCGCGACCGCCGCGTTGACCGCCGGTGCATCGAGGCCACGCGCCGCACGCTTGGCCCGCCACGCCTCGGCGGCGCCGACGAGGTCCTCGACGGCCCGCAGCGCATCCGCGGCGTGCTCGGCGCTCGGCCGGGTCGCGCCGAAACTCGCGAGGATGCCGTCGCCCATGAACTTGTCGATGCTGCCGCCGTGGCGGCGGACGACGCCGACCACGAACCCCTGGTATTCGGCGAGGAGCGTCATGACGGTGGCGGGCGGTGCCGTGGCCGCGAGTGCGCTGAAGCCGCGCAGGTCGGCGAACAGGATCGCCGCGTCGCGCAGCTCGGCGCGACCGGGCCGGAGCTCGACACCCCGCTCGCGGATCCGGCCGGCGACCTCGGGGGCGAAGAAGCGCGAGAGATCGGCCGCCGCCTGGCGTTCCGTCGCCGCCCGCACCAGGAGCTTGCGGCCGCGGTGCAGCGCGAGTGCGAGGATCGCGGTCGTAGCGAGGATCGAGAGGACCTTGTCGACCTCGGCACCGACCAGCACCGCGTACGACATGGCGTAGACCGGGAAGCTGCGGGTGATACCGACCTCGGGCGAGGCGAGGAGGGCGTAGCCCAGAAGGGCCAGCCAGCCGAGCGCACCGAGCGCGCCCGCGAGAAGGACGAGACCCGGCTCGAAGCGCAGCGCCCTGAGCGCGATCAGGACGAACAGGTACATCAGCGTGGGAGCACGGAGATACATCGCCGCCGGCTGGCCGTACTGGAGGTGGAAGCTCCAGATCGTGAGCAGCAGGACCGAAACGTCGACGACGACCGAGAGCGCCAGCACCCCGCGCGCGAGCCGGCCGCGGAGGGCGAGCGCCAATCGGCCCAGAGTGAAGAGCAGGTAGAGGCCGAGAGCGATCGGCACCGGCTCGAACGGCACGGTCGGGGGAAACGCCTTGGGCGTGAGGGTGTAGACCGCACCGAGGAGGACGACCGCTGCGAGCTGCATCAGGCTCACGAGGATCTCGGCGGAGTCCTGTTCGGCCCGGATCGCCGTGACGACATGCGGCGGCAGCCCTGCGGGCGGTGGCGCGCCAGCCACCAGCTCGCGCAGCCGCGGCAGGCCGAGTGGCGAGAGCCCCGGTCGAGCCATCGTCGCATCCCCTCGCCTCGAGCGGCACAATCCCGGACGCGCGAGCACGCCGCAAGACCGCCCGACCGCACGCCCGCTCACGATGCCGCGCGCTGTCCTTGTGGCGTCGCGAAAAGCCCGTCCACATCGGTCTCCGAGTAGCTCGGTTCGTTCGATGAACGGGTTGAACTGGAAAGATCGAGCGTTGTCGGAGGCACAATGCTGCGTTGCAGCAGGAACGCTCCCGACCCGGCCCGGGCCGACCCATATAGCGTGTCGCGGAAGACACGCGCGATCGAATGCTGCGCTGTTTCCGCAACAGTCGGATCGGACCGAGGAGACGCAGGATGATCATCACCAGCCTCGCGGGGCGCAGCCTCGCGGCCCGAGCGAGCGAGCGAGCGGGTACGCTCGCCGGGCTCGTCGGGCGGCTCGCCGCCTGGTGGGAGGAACGGCGGCGGATCGCCCGGACGATCGCCGAGCTCGAGCAACTGAGCGACGCCGAACTCGCCGACATCGGCATCAGCCGGGCCGACATCGAGCGCGTGGCGCGGCGCAGCGTCCGACTCGACCACTGAGACGGGCGGACGGGGCGGGCCGACCCCGCGAGGACGGCCCGCCCGCGGCCCTCAGATCAGCTCGCCCGTGAGCTCGCTCTTGAGCCGTGTTCGGAACTCGTTGATCGCCCGGAAGGCGTCGCGCAGCGATTCGCGTTCGCGCTCGCTGAGCGTGCGCGGGTCGAGGAAGTTGCCGACCGGGCGACCGGCCTCGTAATCGGCGAGCTGTTGACGCAGCTGCAGGCCGGTGACGAGGGCGAAGGCGGCCCGCAGATCGTCCGCTTCGCGCAGGCTCGTCTTACCGAGCGCGAGCAGGGCATCGAGCCGGGCGAGCGTGCCGGTGGCGGCCACGCCGTGCCGCAGGGCCAACAGACGCACCGCCTCGGCGAGCGGCAGCGTGCCCATGAGCTTGAGATTGATGTGACCCCGATGGGCCGGGTCCTGCCGCTCGGTGATGAAGCGGTTGAAGAGGCCCAAGGCGGCGCGATGATCGGCCTGGATGCCGAACATCTCGCGCAGGAACATCGGGTTCCTGGGCACCGCTTCCGTCACGAAGGCGCGCAGATCCCGGGCGAGTGCGCGCTCGCCCCAGACCGGTTCGAAATCGAAGAAGATGTCACAGGCGAGGAGCATGGCCTCGTGCTTCTTGCGCATCCAGCCCGACACCTGCGCCTTCCACTGCGAGAGCGTCTTGCGCCAGAGCGGGTTGGTGGCCATCACGCCGCCCTTGCAGAGGGGAAAGCCGAGCTCGTCGAGCGCGCGGGTCATCCGCTCGGCGCATTCGATGAACCAGGGATCGATCGAGGCGTGCGCCTCGTCCGGATAGTCGGCCAGCACGAAGCCGTTGTCCTGGTCGGGGAAGAGAAAGCTCTCCCGCCGGCCCCCCGAGCCCATCACGATGGCGGCGAACGGGACCGGCGGCGGCCCCCAGCCCTCGGCCTCCAGTCCGGCGACCACGAGGCGCAGGACACGGCGGTAGATGTCGTTGTTGATGTCGGAGACCAGCGCCTGGATCTCGGGGGCGGGTACCGCATCGGCCAAGAGCGCGCGAGCGAGCTGGACCTGGGCCGCCTTGACCTGAGCGAGCCCGGAGAGGGTGTCCTCGTGGGTGAGCCGGTCGATCTGCTCGACGAGATGACCGGTGGCGACCGCGAGCGCGTCGTGCAGGAAGAGCATGCCGACGAGCCGGCCGGCGTCGTCGACCACCGGCATGTGGCGCAGCCGCTTGCGACGCATGAAGCCGATCGCCTGGTAGAGCTGGTCGTCGGCGCGGACGGTGAGCACCGGCCGGGTCATGAGGCCCTCCACCGGCTGCTCGCCGATCCGACGGCAAGCGATGCGGCGAACCACGTCCTGTTCGGTCAGGATACCGCAGATCGTGCCGTCCGGATCGACGATGACAGCGGCCGAGGCACGGGTCGTGGCCATCCGGGTGACCGTCTCGGCGGCGCTACTCGCGCGCGCGACGACGACCGGCGCCTCGACCATGTGGTCACGCACCAGGTGGCGGAAGACGGCCGTCTGGGAATGCGGCATGGACCGGCTCCGCTGGCCATTGGGTCGGGCTCATTTTGTCGGACGGCTCGTTGCATCGCCATGCCGGTCTGTGGTCGCACCGCGCGGCCGCCCGCCCGGCCGGACGTACCACCGGGTGCCGGGATCTTGGCGCGGCGCGGCGATCGGATGTATGAAGTTCGCGAAGGCTCGACCGCCGATCCTTCCGCATTCAGGCACGCGCCCCATCGGGAACGGCAGCACCTTTGAGCGAGCCCGGCCCCATCAGTCTCTGCATCGTGAACTACAACGGCTTGCGTCACCTCGAGCGCACGCTGCCGGCGGTGCTGGCTCTGGCGGACGAGTTCGCCGAGATCCTGTTGGTCGACAACGCCTCGACCGACGGCAGCGTGGCGTTCGTCGAGACCGGCTTCCCGAACGTTCGGATCATCCGGCTCGACCGCAACGACGGTCCCGGTGCGGCGCGCAACGCCGGGCTCGCCGCGGCCCGCACCGAACTCGTCCTGTTCGTCGACAACGACGTCGTGCCGGAGCCGGGCTGTGCCCGCAGGCTCGCGGAAGCGCTCGCGGCCAACCCGCGCGCGGCGGTCGCCGCACCCCGGATCCTCTACGCCCACAAGCCCGACATCGTGCAGTACGACGGTGCCGACAACCATTATCTCGGCCTGATGATCCTGCACCATCAGGACGTGCCGCGTTCGGAGGCCGACACGGTGCTCCGTGCCGTCGACGGTGTGGTGAGCGCGGCCTTCATGGTCGCCCGCTCGCGGCTCGAAGGGGAGGGCTTCGACCCGAGCTTCTTCATCTACGTCGAAGACCACGATTTCGGCCTCCGACTGCGCCTTCTGGGGGCCGAGATCCTCTCGGTGCCCGATGCAGTCTGCTTACACGGTGACGGCAGCGACGGCCTCTCGCTCCGGGCGGTGGGCAGCTACACCCGGCGGCGCGCCTATCTCCTGATCCGCAATCGCTGGCTGCTCATCCTCAAGAATTACGACGCCCGCTCGCTCCTCGTGCTGGCCCCCGCGCTACTGGCCTTCGAGCTCGCCCAGCTCGCGATCGCCGCCAAGAAAGGCTGGCTTCCCGAGTGGTGGTCGGCGTTGCGCTGGATCGTCGACCATCGTAGCGAGATCCTGGCCGAGCGCCGGCGGATCCAGGCCAAGCGGCGCCTCCCGGACCGAGCGCTCCTGCGCGGCGGCGCGGTTCCCTTCCGGGCCGAGCTCACCACCAGCGCCGCCGAACGTCTCGCCCGCCGGCTCTTCGACGGTTTCGCCATCGCCTATTGGCGCGTGGCGGCCGGCCTGCTCTGAGCGGTCGACGTGGCGGCAGCCGAGCCGGTCGTGACCGGACGGCCCGTCGTGGCCCGCACCGCTGCCCTCCGACGGCTGCGGATCTGCTACCTCGTGCCCGGCCACGGCCTGCTCTCGACCGTGGGTCCCTCGCGCAACGTGCTGTCCCTCTCCCGCGCGCTCTCCGCCTACGCCGACGTCACCCTGGCGTTCCGTTATCGGCTCGAGGACCGCACCCCGGACGGTCTCGAGCTGATCGAGCTCGAGCCCGAGCGGCGACCCGAGCGGGCGATCGACGATGCCGCCATGCGCGGCATGGGCGTTGCGGAGTTCCTCCGCTACATGGCGCGGCTGCGCCGTTTCGTACGGGAGGCGGTCGGTCGCTTCGACGTGATCCTCGAGAAGAGCTGGCTGCTCTCCGGCCATCTCTCGGCCTACGGCCTCGCGCGGGGTGTGCCGGGCGTGCCGGTCGAGAACGTGGTGCCGAGCGCCGCCCGACACGTCGATGCGGGACTCCTCAAGCGCCTGCGGGTCGAGGTCGGGCGTCGGCTGGCCGGGCCGGCCCTGCGTCGCGCACCGGTGGTGCTCGCCGAGACCGAGCAGCTCAAGACCCAGATCGTGGACGTCTGGGGCGTCGCCCCGGAGCGGGTCGCGGTGGTGCCGCTCGGGGTCGATCGCGAGCTCTTCCGGCCGCGCGATCAGGGCGAAGCCCGACGTGCACTGGGGTTCGCTCTCGACCGAACGATCCTGCTCTATGTCGGCGTGCTCGACGAGACCCACACCCTCGACGGCATCATCGAGGCCGTGCTCACGGTGCGTCGACCCGGCCTCGAGCTGCACGTGGTCGGCGACGGACCGCGCCGTGCCGCCTATGCGGAAAGGGCCTCGACCTCCGGCGGTAGCGTGATAATCCACGGCCGCGTCCCACACGGGGCCGTTCCGACCTGGATCGCCGCCGCCGATCTCTGCCTCGCCCCCTACGAACCGCGCGCGTTCGCCACCGGAGCCTTGGGCTATGCCACGATGAAGGTGCCCGAATATCTCTCGGTCGGCCGCCCGGTGGCCGGCAGTCCGAGCCCCCGCATGCGGGAGCTGCTGCGCGGCGGCGAGCTCGGCTTCGAGGTCCCTGCCGACGCCGCTTCCTGGCGAGCCTTCCTCGCCGAGCTGCCGGACCGCGAACGGCTCGCGGCGATGGGTCGGGCGGCCCTGCGCCATCCGCAGCCTTCCTGGGACGACACCGCACGCGGCTACCTCGCGGCCTGCGAGCGCGCCCTCGCGAGCCTCGGGAGATAGGAGGTGGACCTCTATCGGCTCGCCGCTTTCGCCCATCTCGTGCTCGCCGTGCTGGTGACCGGCTATCTGCTCTTCTGGGCGATCATGGCCCTCGCGCTGCGCCGCGTGTGCGCACCGGGCGAGGTCGAGGCGCATCTCGCCACGGTCGCGGCCGCCCGCTGGCCGCACGTCGTGGTGCCTCGGCGCTTCCGCCTGCCGCTACCGACGGTGGGCTGGCTCCTCCTCGGCGCCGCGATCGCGAGCGGGGTCCTGCTCGGTGCGCTCGGCGGCCCGCACGGGCCGGCCCTCCCCTTCTGGCTCAAGCTCGCGGCCGTCCTCGCGCTCCTCGCGCTGCATCTCTCGCTCGCCCGACGCCCCCGTCCGCTCCCGGCATGGATCGGCCTGCCGCTCGTGCTGCTCGTGCTCGTCCTCTCCGTGCCCTCGGTCCGCTGAGGTCGACCCCGTGACCCTGCACCAGATCGTCGTGGCGGTTCATCTCGCGGCGGTGGCGCTCTGGATCGGCCACATGCTGGTCTGGTCGATCCTCGCGGGACCCGCCCTCAAGAAGGTCGAGCCCGACGCGACCGCGGCCTTCCTGCGCGAGCGGATGGTCTATCTGGGTGGCCTCGGCTGGCCGGCGCTCGCGATCCTCGTGCCGACGGGGCTCTACCTTCTCCGGCTCCGCGGCATCGGCCCCGGTGATCTCGTCACACTGGCCTTCCTCGATCGGCCCGACGGCGGTCCCGTCGCCCTCAAGCTCGCCCTCGTGCTCTGGATGATCGCCTACCAGGCGGTGTGGGGACACCGGCCGGCGCCCATCGCCAACTGGTTCAACATCGCGGCCGCGCTTCTGATCCTCGCCTGCTCGGTCGTGATCGTGCGGGGCTGGCCGTGAGCCGGCGGGTCCTGGTCCTGGCCCTCGAGCTCGGCGACGGCGCCTGTCTTCGCCGCTTCGCCGCCGAGGGGGCGATGCCGACGGTCGCGGAGCTCTTCGCCCGCGGCCGCGCGGGCAACCTCGAGACCCCGGCCGAGCTCCTGCACGTGGCCGCCTTGCCATCGCTCTACACGGGCGTGGGACCGGCCCGACACGGTGTCTGGTTCACTTTCCAGCCCGCCCCGGGCGTGCAGGGCTGGCGGCGCTTCGCCCCGGGGCTCTACGGGGCGCCGACCTTCTGGTCCCTGGCGGCGGCGGCCGGCCGACGCTGTATCGTCTTCGACACGCCCTACGCCCATCCCGAGCCGAGCTTTCCGGGCGACCTGGTGCTCGAATGGGGCACCTGGGCCCAGTATCTCGAGCCGGTCTCTCGGCCCGAAACGCTCCTCGGCGAGCTCGTCGCCGCCGTCGGCCGGCACCCGCTCGGGCTCGAGGCGCATCGGCTGGGTTTCGCGCCGCTCGATCCGGCCGACACGGCTCGCCGCCTCGAGGATGCCCTCGACGCGCGTGCCCGTGCCACCGCCTGGCTGCTGCGCCGGCGGGCCTGGGACCTGTTCGTCACCTGCCTCGACGAGACGCACCCGGCTGCCCACTACTGCTGGCTCCCACCGCCCGACGGCGCGCTCGAGCCGCCGGCGGAGCAGCCGCACCTGCGTGCGGTCTATCGGGCCCTCGACCGCTGCATCGCGACGATCGTGGAAGCGGCCGGCCCGCAGACCACGGTCCTGCTCGTCTCGGGTGACGCGATCGGCCCCAATCGCGCCGGCTGGCACCTCCTGCCGCGGGTCCTGGCCCGGCTCGGCCATCTCGTCTCGGCCGACCTCGCCGAACGGTCGCAAGCGCCGTCGCCGAAGGCGGCCCGGGGCTTCGACCCGGTCAAGGTGGTCCGCGACCTGCTCCCCTCGGATTTCCGCAAGCGGCTCGCGGATCTCTTGCCGCGCGGCCTGCGCGACAAGCTGGCCCAGCGCGTGGACACCGCTGCGATCGACTGGTCGCGAACGCGGGCCTATTGCCTGATCACCGATCTCGAGGGCTGCGTCCGCGTCAATCTGCGGGGCCGCGAGCCGCTGGGCATCGTCGCCCCGGAGGACTATTCGGCGCTCTTGGACCGGCTCGAAGCCGAACTCGCGGCCCTGGTCGAGCCGACCACGGGCAGTCCGGCCGTGCGTCGCATCCTGCGCGCCGACCGCGAGCTCGCGGGTCCGCGCAGCGCTTGGCTTCCCGACCTCGTCGTGCACTGGTCGCGCGAGCGGCCGATCCGGGCCCTCGAAAGCCCCGCGATCGGGCGGGTCGAGGGCGTCTCACCCGACCCGCGGCCGGGCACCCACGCCGGTCCCGGATTCGCCGTGCTGGCCGGACCCGGCATCGAGCCCGGTCCGCTACCGGCGGGCGCACGCCTGGTCGACGTGGCCCCGACCGTGCTCGCAGCCCTCGGCCTCGAGCCGCCGTCCGGGCTCGACGGCCGCCCCTGGCCGTTGCCGCCGTCCGAGCGAGGAGACCCTTCGTGACCGTCCGGATCCTGCAGATCGGCGCCGGCATCCGTGGCCGGCACTGGCTCGAATACGTCAAGGCCTTCGCCGGCACCGAATGTGTGGCCCTGGTCGAGCCCGACCCGGCCAACCAGGAGAAGGCGCGCCCCCTGCTCGGGCCCTCCTGCCGGATCTTCGGCGAGCTCGGCGCGGCACTCGCCGCGGTCGAAGCCGATGCGGCGCTCGTCGCGAGCCCCGACCGGCTGCATGCCGAACAGGCGCTCGCCTGCCTCGACAAGGGCCTCACGGTCCTGATCGAGAAGCCTTTCACCCCGACCGTGGCGGAGGCAGCGCGCGTGCTCGCCCGGGCCGCCGAGGTCGGCCGTCAGGTGATCGTCGCCGAGCAGTATCGCTTCTGGGCGGCCGAGCGGACGGTGAAGAAGCTGATCGAGGAAGGCCGCATCGGTCGGGTCGACCACTGTGTCTTCGTCGACCATCGAGCGATGCGCGCGGCGAGCGAGGGTCCCTGGCTCGCCGAGGTCGACTATCCGCAGCTGCAGGCCGTCGCGGTCCATCATTTCGACTCGCTGCGGATGTGGTTCGGCCGTCCGCATGCACTCGCGGTCGAGGCGTGGCGCGCCCCCTGGTCGGACTACAAGGGCTTCGAGTGCAGCCAGGCACTCGTCGACATGGGTTCGGTCAGGGTCTCCTATCTCGGGACGATGAGCGCGCCGCGCTACGGCTGTTCGATCCGGATCGACGGCGAGCGGGGTGCCATCTGGACCAACCGCCGCTGGGTCTTCCTGCGCGAAGGAAAAAGCCGATTCTTCCTGCCGGTGCGCAACGTCAAGGTGCCGCCCGGCGACGAGAAGTCCTATCCGCAGGGCGGAACGACGGCGCTGCTCATGGCGCTCGTGGCGGCGGTCGAGCGGGGCGAGCCCGCGGAGACGCGCGGCGAGGACAATATTTGGTCGATCGCCATGCTCGAGGCCGGCAAACGCTCCGCCGCCGAGGGCCGCAGGGTGGCCATCGGCGAGGTGGGCGACGGCCGCTTCGTACCACGGTCCTGAAGGAGCTCGAGGTGCCCACCACCGACCGCCGTGTGCTGCTGATCGGGCTCGACAGCGCCGATGCCGACCTGATCGAGCGCTGGGCTGCCGCCGGTCATCTGCCGACCCTGGCCCGGCTGATGGCCGAAGGGTCCTGGTCGCGCCTGCGGACCACCGCCGAGGTCCTGCACGTCTCGGCCTGGCCCACGATCTACACGGGCGCCACCCCCGGCCGGCACGGGCTCTACCATGCCTATCAGGTGCGCGCCGGCGACCAGCGGATCCACCGGACGGACCCGCGCTGGATGGCCCTCCCTCCCTTCTGGCGCCGGCTCGACGAGGCCGGGCGGCGCTGCATCGTGTTCGATGCCTTCATGGACTGCCGCCTGCCGGGGTTCAAAGGCGTGCAGATCGGCGAGTGGGGCACCTGGACCTGGTTCGGCGAGCCCTTTTCGAGCCCCGCCGGCCTGCGCGACGCGCTGATCCGCGAGGTCGGCCCCTACCCGGCGCCGGAGCACAGCGCGCAGGTCACCGTCCCCGACCAGGTCTGGTTCCGCGACCGGCTCGTCGAGGCCGCCGCCGCCAAGGGCCGCGCGGCCGACTGGCTGTTGCGCAACCACCCCTGGGACATGGCCTTCGTCACCTTCGGCGAGCCGCACGGGGGCGGCCATTATCTCTGGCACACGGGCGATCGAGACTACCCCACCCATCGGCCGATCGCCGGGCTGCCGCACCCGCTCCTCGACGTCTACGCCGCGGTCGACCGCGCCATCGGCGCCCTGCTCGCGCGCCATCTCGACGACCGAACGACCGTCCTCGTCGTCTCGGGAGACGGGATGGGCCCGAACTATTCGGGCGCGCATCTGATGCCCGAGCTCCTGCACCGGCTCGATCTCTACCATGCACCCGGCGTCGGCGGGGGGGCCGAGAAGGCGCAGGCGGCACCCAAGCGGAGCCTCGCCGCGCGACTGCGCGAGCTGATCCCGCTGCCGGTTCGGCAGTCGATCAGCCGCTGCCTGCCGCGCAGCGTCAAGCATCGGCTCTCGCTCAAGTGGATGAACGCCGATATCGACTGGAGCCGGACCAGGGCGTTCCCGATCCACAACAACAACGAGGGCTTCGTGCGCCTCAACCTCGCGGGCCGCGAGCCCCGCGGGATCGTCGAGCCGGGGCCGGCACAGGAGGAGCTCCTCGCCATGCTCGCCGAGGAGCTCGCCGGACTCACCAACCCGACCAACGGTCGCCTCGCCGGACGGGTGAGCCTGATCGACGCGCTGTTCCCCGGCAGCGAGCGGCCGCACCTTCCCGACATCGTGATCAGCTGGGACGAGACGGCGCGGGTGCTGGATCGCGTCCAGGGCAGGCGGGCCGGGCTCGTGTGCGGCAAATGCGGCCACGAGACGCCCGCCTACTACACCGGCAACCATCGTCCGGTGGCCTTCCTGCTCGCAGCCGGTGCCGGGGTGAGTGCGGGCGCCCGGATCACGGGCGGCCACATTCTGGACGTGCCGGCGACCGTGCTGGCGTTGCTCGGCGTCGACCCGCCGGCGCATTTCGAGGGACGGGAGCGGACGGCGAGCCTCGTTAGGCGATCGTTGACCGAGGCCGTCTAGCCTCCGCGACCGCTGCCCTGGGAGACGAGCGATGTGCGGATTGGCCGGCGTGCTCTGCCGCCGCTCCGATATGGCGGGCGCGCAGTACGCGCCGGTCGTGGTCCGCATGTGCCGGGCGATCGCCCATCGCGGTCCGGACGACGAGGGCATCTGGAGCGACGGGCCGGTCTGCCTCGGCTCGCGGCGGCTGGCCATCCAGGATCTGTCGCCGGCCGGCCACATGCCGATGCTGGATCCGACGGGTCGCTACGCCCTGGCCTACAACGGCGAACTCTACAACGCCGGGGAACTGCGCGAGGAGCTGCGGGCCCGTGGGGTCTGCTTCCGCTCGACCGGTGACACCGAAGTCGTCCTGCACAGCCTGATCGTCTGGGGTCGGGAGGCGCTGGTCCGCTTCGCCGGGATTCTGGCCTTCGCCTTCTGGGACCGCGAGCGGCGCGAGCTCTGGCTCGTGCGCGATCATCTCGGTGTCAAGCCGCTCTACTATCTCGAGAGCGGCGACCTGTTGCTCTTCGCCTCCGAGATCAAGGCCCTGTTGCCGGAGCATCCCGACCCGAAGATCGACGATGCGGGTCTGATCGAATGGTCGCTCTACCGCAACCTCGACTTCCCGACGCGGGCCACCCTCGTGCGTGGCATCGAGGCGGTCCGGCCGGGCGAACTCGTGATCGTTCGGGACGGCCGACGCCACCACGTCTCCTACTTCGAGCCGAAGGACGCCGTCGATCCGAGGGAGTACCGACGCAGCCGCGACCTGTCGCCCGAAGCCGTGGTCGAGGAGACCAAGGAGAGCCTCGAGCGGATCGTGCGCGAACAGCTCGTCTCGGACGTGCCGGTCGGGACCCTCCTTTCGGGCGGGCTCGATTCCTCCGTGCTCACGGCGATGGCCGCCGAGGTGCGGGGCGACCTCACGGCCTTCCACGTCTCGATCGCGGGCTTCCCCGACCACGACGAGCGCCCGTTCGCCGAGGCTCTCTGCCGCGACAAGGGGCTCGCCTTCGTGCCGATGACGCTCGACGGGCCCGGGTTCCGTCGGGCGCTGGCCCGGACCGTGTGGCTCTCCGATCTGCCGCTCACCCATCCCAACTCGGTGGCCTACCACCTGATCAGTCGGGTCGTCCGCGAGCACGGCGTGATCGTGGCACTGGCCGGTGAGGGTGCCGACGAGCTGTTCGGCGGCTATTCCTGGGCCTATCGGCGCCGGCGCCGCCTGCAGCGCCTGCGGCCGTGGCTGCAGCGGGTTCCGGCCGTCGTCCGCGAAACGCTCGCGCTGCTGCTCTATGCCGAGGCCGAACTGCCGGTGACCTCGGTCCGCTTCCGGGATCTGTTGCCGCCGAGCGTGGCGCTGGTCGATCGCTTCCGGCGTCAGGAGTGGCTCGCGACCTGCGTCGAGGCCTACGGGTTCGTGCCCGAGGCGGACGATCGCGAGATCCTGGGCGCGATGCTCGCCGATCTGTCCGACTTCCTGAGCCCGCTCCTGCGCCGATTGGACCGGACGAGCATGGGGGCCTCGGTCGAGTGCCGCGTGCCGTTCCTCGACCCGCGCCTGGTGCGCCGGGCCGTGAACCTCCCGCTCGACTACAAGCTCGGCCGCCACGCCGACAAATGGGTGCTGAAGCGGGTGGCCACGCGCTACATGCGCAGGGAGCTCGTCTTCCGGCGCAAGATGGGCTTCCCGTTGCCGCTCGCCGAATGGGCACGGCCTTTCGCGCGACCCGACTTCTTCGAAGAGGGCTTCCTCCTCACCCGGCTCGGTTTCGGCCGGCACGGTCTCGCTCGCCTGGTCGGCCGGGCCGAGCGTTGGATCCATGCCTTCTTCGGCCTCGTCACCCTCGAGATCTGGGGACGTTTGAACCTGATGGGCCAGAGCCTCGGGGAGGTCGAGACCTGGCTCGCCGGCTTCGAGCCACGACCGCGGGCCGTGGGGGCCTGATGCCCCGAGCCACCCGCGCCCGACTGCTCGGGCCGTTCCTCGTGACGGCCGGTCAGCTCGCGCTCGCCGCCGCGGGCTTCCTCGCCGCTCTCTTGCTCGCGCGAGAGCTCGGCCCGGCTACCTACGGGGTCTGGGGCATCGTCTACGCGCTCCTCGCCGGGGTCGAGCAGATCGGGCGGCTCGGCATCCCACAGGCCACGAGCCGACTCGTGGCCGAAGCGGACGGCCGCGACCCCGTCCTCGAGCGTCGCGCAGCCACCCTCGTGACGATCCTGTACCTCGCGCTCGGGATCGCCATGTGGCTGGCCGCACCCCGGCTGGAGCAGCTGTTCGCCATCCCCGACGGTACCCGCCTGCTGCGGATCGCCTCCCTCGACCTCGTACCCTTCGGCCTGTTCGCGGTGACGATCGCGATCCTCAACGGTCGGCGCGACTTCGCCGTCGAGGGCCTCGCCAATCTGGTCTACGCCGGAACCCGCATCGCGGGTCTCTCGGCGGTCGCTCCCTTCGGGCTCACCATCGAGGCGGCCCTCGTGGTGACGATCCTCTCCTCCCTCGCGGCCTGCCTCGCCACGCTGTCGCGGCTCGGGCCGGGCGTGCTGTGGCCGCGGTTCGACGGGTTCCGGCCGATCCTCGTGGTGGCCGCGCCGGTGGCGGTCGCCTGGGCCGTCTCGGGTCTGTTGAGCAATCTCGATCTCTGGGCGCTCAACGCCTTCGGTGATGCGGTCGCGGCCGAGGTGAAGGGTTGGTACACGGCGGCCCTCAATCTCGCCCGACTGCCCAACCTCCTGGCCTTCGTTGCGACCTCGATCCTGGTCCCGACGATCGCCCGGGCGCTCGGCCTCGGCGATCGCGCGGGCGCGCTCGCCGGCCTGCGCGAGGCGACGACGCTGATCTCGGCCGTGCTCTCGCCCACGGTCGTGCTCGGCGCGATCGAGTCCCGGGGTCTCCTGGAGCTCCTCTTCACGAGCGCGTATGGCGACGGGGCGGCCTTGCTCGCCGTTCTCCTCGCGGCCCACGGTGCCCTCTACACGATCTTCGTGACCCTCGGATCGGTGCTGCTCGCGGCCGGCCGGGAACGGGTCTCGGCGCTGCTCGCGGCCGCTGCCGCGGCGCTCGCCCTGGTGCTCCTGCCGGTCGGCACCGTGCTCGCGGGCGCGATCGGAACGGCGCTCGGGGCGCTCGCCACGGGCATCCTCGCCTGCGCGCTCTCGATCCGCGTCGTCCATCGCCTGGTCGGGCCGTTGATCGACCCCGGAGCGGCCGTCCGCATCCTGCTCGCCAGCGGGGTCGCAGCCGCCTTCGCGTTGGCCGTTCCCGCGCACGGTGTCTGGCTCCTCGCGGAGCTCGCGGGTGCCGGCATCCTCTATCTCGGGCTGTTGTTCGCGACGGGCGTGCTGGGGCCCGTGCTCGGCCGGCCGTTCGCCGGACCCGCGAGCCGAGCGCAGGCCCCGACGCCGACGGCACCGATGGACGGCTGCCGCCCGAGCGTGTAGGAGTGCGAACGCGGGCGGTACCCGCGGCGGTACGCGTCGGGCGAGCCGTCGTGCGCGTCGTGCCGGCGGATCCGGGTCGACCGTCGGCACCGCCCATGGCCCGGTCGCGGTTGGGCGAGTGATGCGGCGCGGCAAGCTGATCGGTCTCGGTGTCGGCCCGGGCGATCCCGAGCTGTTGACGGTGCGGGCGGTCCGTATCCTCGAGGCTGCCCAGGTGGTCGCCTTCGTGGCCGCCGCCGGTCGCGCGAGCCGAGCCCGCGAGACGGCCGGAACCCATCTGCGTCCGGGCACCCGCGAGCTCGTCGCCGTCCTGCCGGTGGGTGCCGATGCGGCCGCGGCCTCGCGTGCCTACGGTCAGCTCGCCACCGGCATCGTCGGCGAACTGGGACAGGGTCACGACGTGGTGTTCTTGTGCGAGGGCGATCCCCTGCTCCATGGTGCTTTCGCCCACCTCGTCGAGCGGCTCGGCACCCGGTTCGAGTGTACGGCGGTGCCCGGTATCACCGGCTTCGCGGCCGCCGCTGCCGCCACTCTCTGGCCGCTCGCGCTGCGCGAGCAGGCCCTCGCCATCCTGCCGGCGAGCCTGCCACCCCGCCGACTCGAGGCGATCTTGAAGGACGTCGACCGGGCCGTCCTGGTCCGCATCGGTCGCAACCTCGGCAAGGTGCGTCAGGCTCTCCTCGCTTCGCGCATGGCCAAGGGTGCCGTGCTCGTCGACGGGACCGGCGCGGCCGGGACCCGTGGCCGCCCGCTCGAGGAGGCCGGGGACGGCCCGGTCCCACCGACCGCGGTGGTGCTGGCGGCACGCGAACCGCCGTCGGGGCCGGAGCGCGGTTGATCCGGAAGATCGCCGGGTGGCCGCGATCGGAGGGTGAAGGACGGCGCGCGACGGTTTAAGCTCGCGCCTCGCTCGCCACCGGGAGGCCCTGGCGCCCGTGACCGCGCCCGCGATCCTGCTCGCCGCACCGATGACCGGGTCGGGCAAGACCATCCTCTGCCTCGGCCTGTTGCGGGCACTCGCGGCCCGCGGCCTCGTGGTGGGTTCGTTCAAAGTCGGACCGGATTTCCTCGACCCGGCGTTCCACGCTCGCGCGAGCGGCCGGCTCGGCGCGAGCCTGGATGCCTGGGCGATGCGGCTCGCCACCCTCGTCGACCTGCTCGAGGATGCGGCT
>DAIOUO010000038.1:0-16027 GCA_036759485.1 Geminicoccaceae bacterium
CGTAGAGCTCGGAAAGCTCCAGCCCGACGGCGAGCTCGCCGAGCTCCACGACCGCATCCGGACCTTCCACCGCCTCCTCGACCCGGCCGCCCTCCCGCCGACGCACGAGATCGACCCGCAGCCGGTCGGGATGCACCCCGAGGACGCATCGCAGGCTCGGGATGCTCCGGTACGCGAGGCGCTTGCGGGTCAGATCGTAGAGCGCGGTCGAAGGCGAGAGCACCTCCACCACGAGCACCGGATCGTCGACTCGCGTGACGCGCGGATCCGCCGGCCCGCATCGGACAAAGGCATGGGGACAGATCACGTCGCCGCGCGGCGAGACGACCTTCAGGTTCGCGCCGTGCGGGGAGCAGGGCGTGCCCCGCAGACGCGCCGCCAAGGCGACCGCCGCGTTGATCGCGATCCGGTCGTGGCCGAGCGGCCCGCCATCGGGCGGACGACGCCGCCGACCCGCTCCCAGCGCTCCGGCTGGCGGTTCTCCCGGGCGAGAAACCCCTCGAGCCAGAGATCCTCCTTCCGCACCTCGGCCATGCACCCCGCCGCACGGCCATCATGGCAAGGCCCATGGGCGGCGGCGAGCCGCCCGGGCCGCCTCAACGCCCGAGCAGCAGCCCGGGCAGCCAGGTCGTGAGCGGTGGCCAGAGCGTGATCGCGAGCAGCACGAGCAGGAGCGGGGCCAGGTAGGGCAGGACCGCCCGAGCGACGGCCTCGAACGGCAGCCGCGCGACGTTGGCGGTGACGAACAGGACCACGCCCACGGGCGGGGTGATCGTGCCGATCATGAGGTTCAAGACGAAGATCACCCCGAGTTGGATCGGGTCGATGCCGAGAGCGAGGGCCGGCGGCACGAAGATCGGCACGAGAAGGAGGATCGCCGCGATCGCCTCCATGAAGCAGCCGACCACGAGCAGAACGAGGTTGAGGAGCAAGAGGAAGAAGAGCGGGTCGCCGATCCCGGCCACGAGGGAGGCCGAGAGCGTCTGCGGCAGGCGCGAGACCGAGAGGCACCAGGCGAAGAGCCCGGCGGTCATCACGAGCGCCATGACCACACCCGTGGTCTCGAGCGTGTCCAGCAGGAGCCGCGGCAGATCGCGCAGCCGCAGCTCGCGATAGACGAAGAGGCCCACCAGGATGGCATAGGCCGCGGCGACCGCCGCCGCCTCGGTCGGCGTGAACATCCCACCCAGCATGCCGGCCAGGAGCAGCACCGGCGCGAGCAGCGCCCAGAGCGCCCCGAGCGCGGCGCGCAAGAGCACCCGGACCCCCGGGAAGGGCTCGCGCGGCAGCCCCTTGCGCCGGGCCGTGAGGGCGACGAGCAGCATGAGCGCGCCGGCCATGAGCAGGCCCGGTACGACCGCCCCCAGGAAGAGCCCGCCCACGCTCGCCTCGGCCGCCACCGCGTAGATCACCATCGGCAGGGACGGCGGGATGATCGGCCCGATCGTGGCCGAGGCGGCGGTGAGTGCGGCCGCCGTCTCGGGGTCGTAGCCCGCCTCCCGCATGGCCTTGATCTCGACCACCCCGAGCCCGCCCGCATCGGCCACCGCCGAGCCGCTCATCCCGGCGAAGATCACCGATGCCGTGATGTTGGCGTGGCAGAGGCCGCCGCGCAGCCAGCCCGTCATGGCCCGAGCGAAGGCGAAGATCCGGGTCGTGATGCCCGACGCGTTCATCACGTTGCCCATGAGGACGAAGAACGGTGCGGCCAGCAGCGGGAAGCTGTTGGCCGCCATGGCGATGCGCTGCGGCACGACGATCCCGGGAAACCCCGCGAGCAGCACGAAGGCCCAGCCCGCGAGGCCCAAGAGCACGAAGAGCGGGGCGCCGCTCGCGAGCGAGGCCGCCCAGGCCGCGAGGATCCCGCTCGCGAGGCCGGTCATCGGCCCTCGCCCAGCCGCCGCAGCACGAGCCGCAGGAGAAGCAGGCCCGCGACCGGCACGGCCGCGTAGACGAGCCAGAAGCCCGCGGGCATCGTCACCATGGGCACGTCGCGGTTGCGCCAGGCGATCACGCTGCCGTGCCCGAGGAGACCGAGCGCGAACAGGGCGGTCAGCGCCAGCGCGAGCCGGTCGAGGATGCGGCGGGCGGCCGCCGGCAGACGCTCGACGAGCATGCCGATCGCGATGTGGGTGCCGCGCCGAGCGGCCACCACCCAGCCCAGAAAGGCGAGCCAGACATAGAGGTAGCGGGCCGCCTCCTCGCTCCAGACGAGCGGTGCGCCGAGCCCGTAGCGGAAGACGATCTGGGCGAGGACGAGGGCGAAGATCACGAGGAAGAGGGCGACCGCGGCCGCCTCGACCGTCCGGTCGAGGGGCCGCGCCGGCAGCCCCTCCGAAGGCCCTCCGGCGGTCTCGCCGAGCTCGCGGCCGCTCACCGGACCGCCTGGATCCGCTCCCAGGTGCCTTTGCCCCAACGCGCCTCGAAGCGCTGCGGCACGACCTTCAGGACCGCGTCGCGGAAGCTCGCCACGTCCGGGGTGATCACCGTCATCCCGGCCTTCTCGAAGGTCGCGGCGAGGCTCGCCTCGGCCTTGCGGATCTCGGCATCCTGCCAGGCGATACCCTCGGCCACCGCCTTCTCGAGGGCCGCACGGTCCTCGGGCCGCAGACGCTGGAAGGCCGCTTCGTTGATGACGACGAACCGCGGGGTGATGATGTGACCGGTGAGCACGAGATATTTCTGGACCTCGTAGAATTTGCCGCTCTGGATCGTCGGCAGCGGGTTCTCCTGGCCGTCGACTACCCCCTGCTGCAGGGCCAAGTAGAGCTCGTTGAAGTTCATGGGCGTGGGCCGTGCCCCCCAGGCCTCGGCCATCGCCTTGAAGACCTCGTTCTCCGGCACCCGCAGCTTGAAGCCCGCCATGTCGGCCACGGTCCGCACCTCCTTGCGCGAGGTCGTGAGGTGGCGGGTGCCGTAATAGGTGGTGCCCAGGATGCGCATCCCGCGCGCCTTGCGGAGCTGCTCGTCGAACTCCTTGCCGATCGGCCCGTTCATCGCGGCGGCCAGATGCGCGGCGTCGCGCCAGATATAGGGCGCCTCGACCACCGAGATGGTCGGCAGCCAGGTGCCGAAATTGGCCGCTCCCTCGGTCACCATCTCCTGGATGCCGTTGGCGACCGCCTCGATCATGTCGCGCGAGCCGCCGAGCTGGCCGCCCGGGAAGCCCTGGATCTCGACCCGCCCCTGGGTCGCGGCCTTCACCGCCGCGGCGACCCGGTCGATCATCTGCACCGAGGGATGCGCCGCCGGCACCACGTCACCCCAACGCAGCGTCACCTCGGCCGCCCGCGCGCCGCCGACCGCGAACAGCAGGGCGGCACCCAGAAGCCAGGTCCGGATCATCGCGAGCCTCCCCCTTTCTGCTTCCCCGGGGGACCCTAGGAGCACCCGCGCATGCCGGTCAATCGCCGCGGCGGCGGGCGGGCGACGCCCCTCTCGCCCCCGGCCGGCTCGAGGCGGCCCGGCGGCGGACCGGGCCGCCTCCGCCGTCCGACGGACGAGGCTCGGGGTCGGCTCGGGACGAGAAGCCCGGGCCCTCGCGGAAGCCGAGGCCCCGAAGGTCGAACTTCACCCGACAGAAGCCCACGGCCTCGCCGTGAGGCCGCGGGCGCGGATCACGTCGAGCGCGCGATCGGCCGTCCGGAGCAGGAGGAGAGCGTCCGCGGCCGCCCGCTCGGCCACCGGCAGTGCGGCGATCGCCTCGGGGTCGAGCCAGTCGTACCGGGCCCCCGGGCTCCGACCCTCGCCCTCGCCCGGCCGGGTCGCGACCCGCCGGGGGCGGATCGCCGTGGACCACTCGATAGGCCGGGGCGGCCGCCGGCGGCGGGAGCCTCGGCTCATCGGCCACGCACCGCGAAGCTCCGGCCGGGCAGGTCCATCGCCCCGTGCTCGGCGTCCCAGGCGTCCTGCACCGCCTGGAGGATCCGCATCGCCGGCAGCGCCGCCGCGGCCGGCACCCGCGGCTGCCGACCCTCCTCGAGCGCCAGCACGAAGTCGCGCGTCACCCGCGCGCAATTGCTCTGCTCGTCCTCGATCGCGACCGTGCCCTCGCGGGTCGTGAGCGTCGCCTTCAAGATGTCGAAGAGATAGGTGTCGCGATCGGTGACCAGGAGTTTGTCGTAGAGCCGAAAGCTCGCATGGTAGCTGCCGTGGACGAGGAAGGACTGGTCGGCCGCGGTTTCGAGGAGGACGACGCATTCCATGGGGATGCCGGTCTTGGCGTGCGGCCGGCCCATGTAGCTCGAGATCTTCGAAGGCGGCGCGCGGTCGAGGCCCATGAGCTGGACCGCGAGATCGACGAAATGGCAGAAATGGTGCCAGAGGATGTTGTCGGTCCAGGACCGCCGATAGCCCGTGGCCCCGATGTTCTCGAGGCGCGGGATGAAGAAGCGGCCCGCGAGATGCCGCAGATGCTCTTCCCCGGCCGCGATCCGCTCGAGCAAGGGCTCGCGCTCGCGCCGGAAGCGCATCGGGTGACACACGGCCAGCATCACCCCCGCCGCCTCGGCCGCCGCCACCACCCGCTCGGCATCCACAAGACGCATGGCGAGCGGGATCTCGACGAGCGCGGGCTTGCGCGCGGCCACACACGCCGTGGCGTGCGCGACGTGCTGCTCCGAGGGGCTCGCCACGATCACCGCGTCGATCGCAGGATCGGCCAGCATCTCTTCGAGGTCGGTGGTCCACTTGCGGTAGGCCCAGCGAGCGGCGAACTCGGCTGCGGCCTCCGGCCTCGGTCCGCACAGGGTGTGCAGCTCCACCCCCGGCATCCGCTGCAGAGCCTGCGAATGCCAGGTGCCCATCATGCCGTAGCCGACCATGCCGAGCCGCATCGCCTCACCTCCCTTCCCCGACGCCGCGCAGACAGCGGAAGTCGCAGCCCTCGGGAGCCTGCAGGATCTGCTCCTGCCACAGCCGGGCCCAGCCCCGCTCGGGTGGCGCCGGCGGTCGCCAGGCCTCCCGCCTCCGGCCGAGCTCCTCGGGCTCGACCAAGAGATCGAGCCGCCGCTCCTTCACCGACAGGCGGATCCGATCGCCCGTGCGCACGAGCCCGAGCGGCCCGCCCGAGGCGGCGTCCGGCGCCACGTGCAGCACCACCGCGCCGAAGGCCGTGCCCGACATCCGAGCATCCGAGATCCGCACCATGTCCTTGACGCCGGCCCGGGCGAGCTTTTTCGGGATCGGCAGATAGCCGGCCTCCGGCATCCGCGCGGGCGAAGCGGGCCCGGCGTTCTTGAGCACGAGCACATCCGAAGGGGTGACCTCGAGGTCGGGATCGTCGATCCGCCGGGCGAGGTCCTCGAGCCCGTCGAACACCACCGCCCGCCCCTCGTGCTCGAGCAGAGCCGGGGTGGCCGCGGCGCGCTTGAGGATGGCACCCTCCGGGGCGAGCGTGCCGAACAGCGCCACGAGCCCGCCCTTCGGTGCGATCGGATCCCCGAGCGGCCGGATCACCCGCCGGTCGACCGGCTCGGGCAAGGGCTCGGCCAGCACTTCGGCGAGGCTCCGGCCGTCCACCGTCGGAACGTCGCGATGGAGGAGCGGGGCGAGCTCGCGCAACAGCGCCGGCACGCCGCCCGCCGCGTGGAAGTCCTCCATGTAGCCCTCGCCCACGGGCTTGAGATCGACCAGGACGGGGGTCTCCTCGGAGAGCGCGTCGAGCCGCCGCAGATCGAGGCCGAGCCCGGCCCGGCCGGCGATCGCCGCGAGGTGGAGGACGGCGTTGGTCGAACCGGAGAGCGCCAGGAGCACCCGCAGCGCATTGTCGAGCACGCGCGCATCGAGGATCGCCCGCATCGTCCGCCGGCCGGCCGCCGGATCGACCGCGAGGCGGGCGGCGAGCGCACCCGTCGCCTCGGCGATCCGCAGCCGGTCGGCGTGCACCGCGGGAATCGCGGCCGAACCGGGCAGGGCGAGGCCCATCGCCTCGGCGAGGCAGGCCATGGTCGAGGCCGTGCCCATGACCGCGCAGGTGCCGGCGGTCACCGCGAGCCGGCCCTCGACCCGGCCGATCTCGTCCGCGTCGAGCTCGCCCGCGCGATAGCGCGCCCAGAAGCGACGGCAGTCGGTGCAGGCACCGAGCCGTTCGCCCCGATAGCGCCCGGTGAGCATGGGGCCGACCACGAGCTGGACCGCCGGCAGGCCGGCCGACACCGCGCCCATGAGCTGGGCGGGCACGGTCTTGTCGCACCCGCCGACCAGCACGACCGCATCGAGCGGCTGGGCGCGCAGCATCTCCTCGACGTCGAGCGCCATCAGGTTGCGCAGATAGAGCGAGGTCGGGTGGAGGAAGGGCTCGCCGAGCGAGACGGTCGGGAAGGCGAGCGGCAGGGCACCTCCCGCCAGCGCCCCGCGGCGCACCGCCTCGACGAGCTCGCCCATCGTCCGGTGGCAATTGTTGAGCTCGGAAGGGCTCGCGCAGATGCCGACCACGGGCCGATCGAGCATCGCCTCGGAGAGGCCGGTCGAGCGCGCGAAGGAGCGGCGCAGATAGCGGGCGAAGGCGGCGTCACCATAATGGGTGAGGCCACGTTGCAACCCTTGTGGCCGATCGGTCACGATCTCCTCCCCCGATGCGCGACGTTCGGAGCCCCGGCCCGGGGTCCCGACCGCTCCGGTTGATGCCGAACCCCGGGGCGGCTTTACTCAGTGGTAACCATTCGCGGGTAGAGGGGAAAGCGCCGGTGCCGGCTGCGTGTGCCGGCGGTCGGGAGTTCGGGGCGATGAAGGTCGGCATCCTCGCGGGCGGTGTCGGCTCGCGTCTGTCGGAAGAGACGGTCGTCAAGCCGAAGCCGATGGTCGAGATCGGTGGCCGGCCGATCCTCTGGCACATCATGATGCATTACGCCACCTACGGCTTCAAGGAATTCGTGATCGCGCTCGGCTACAAGGGCGAGGTCATCAAGCGATACATGGCCGATTATTGCGCCATCGAGAGCGACATGACCGTCGATCTCGGCAGCGGGCGGGTGGAGCTGCGCCGCCACCACGGCCAGGACTGGAAGGTCGAGCTGATCGACACCGGCCTGCACACGGGCACGGGTGGGCGGATCAAGCGGCTCGTGCCGTACATGGGCGGCGGCACCTTCTTCATGACCTGGGGCGACGGGGTCTCGACCGTCAACCTGCGCGAGCTGCTCGCTTTCCACAAACGGCACGGCAAGATCGCCACCGTCACCGCGGTGCATCCGCCGGCCCGCTTCGGTCGGCTCGACCTCGAGGGCGACCGGGTCGTCTCCTTCACCGAGAAGCCGCTCGAGGAGGGCTGGATCAACGGCGCCTTCTTCGTCCTCGAGCCCGGGGTGGCCGACTACATCGAGGACGATTCGACCATGTTCGAGCGGGGTCCGCTCGAGCGTCTCGCCCGCGAGGGCCAGCTCATGGCCTGGCGCCACGAGGGCTTCTGGCAGTGCATGGACACGCTGCGCGACAAGGTGCGCCTGGAGCAGCTCTGGGAATCGGGCAGAGCACCGTGGAAGATCTGGGATTGAGCCGCGGGCGGCACCGGGCGGACGAGCGCGCGGGGAGCGGGCGCGGCGGTCCGGGAGGTCCCGCGGGCGAGGACGATCGGAAGGAGGAGCGGACGTGCGGGTGCTCCTGACCGGGGCCGACGGCTATGTCGGCCGGATCCTCTGGCGCCGGCTGCGCGGGCGCGGCCACACGGTCGTGGCCCTCGATTCCGGCCTCTTCGCCGGCTGCGCGCTCGGCCCCGAGCCCGACGAGCCCGTCGATCTGCCGCTCGACGTGCGCGCCGTCGAGCGCCGTCACCTCGAGGGCCTGGACGCGGTCATCCATTTGGCCGGCATCTCGAACGATCCCTTGGGCGATCTCGACCCGGCCTTGACCTTCGCGATCAACCACGAGGCCTCGGTACGGCTCGCCCGGCTCGCCAAGGAGGCGGGCGTGCCGCGCTTTCTCTTCGCTTCCTCCTGTTCGGCCTACGGAGCGGCGGGTGACGCGGTCCTCGACGAGGAGGCCCCCTTCAACCCGGTCACGCCCTACGCCGAGAGCAAGATCCGGGTCGAGCGCGATCTCCTGGCGCTCGCCGACGACCGCTTCTCGCCGGTCTTCCTGCGCTCGGCCACGGCCTACGGGCGCGCCCCGCGGCTGCGCGGCGATCTCGTCGTCAACAATCTCCTGGGCTACGCGATGACCACCGGGCGGGTGCTGATCAAGTCCGACGGTACGCCCTGGCGGCCGCTCGTCCATGTCGAGGACATGGCGGCGGCCTTCGTGGCCGTACTCGAGGCCCCCCGCGAGGTCGTCCACGGCGAGGCCTTCAACGTCGGCCGCGACGAGGACAATCACCGGGTCCGCGATCTGGCCGAGATGGTCGAGGCCGCGGTCCCGGGTGCGGTGATCGCCTACGCACCGGGCGGCGGGCCCGACCGGCGCAACTATCGGGTGAGCTTCGCCAAGATCCGCGAGCGCGTTCCCGGCTTCCGCCCGGCCTGGACGGTCGCGGCCGGCATCCGCGACCTCAAGGAGGCCTACGAGCGCCACGGGCTCGCGCTCGCCGATCTCGAGGGCGGCAAGCTGATCCGTCTCGCCCGGATCAAGGAGCATCTCGCGGCCGGCCGGCTCGCTCCCGACCTCACCTGGAGAAAGGCCGCGTGAGCCGGATCACGGCCTGCCGCGCTTGCGGCGGCGGGGAGCTCCTCCCCGTCCTCTCGCTCGGCGCACTCCCGCTCTCCGACGGCTTCCTCACGGAGGCCGAGCTCGCCCGGCCGGAGCCGCGTTTCCCGCTCGACGTCGTCTTCTGCCCGGCCTGCACGCTCGTCCAGATCCTCGACACGGTCCCGCCCGAGATCCTCTTCGGCCGAGACTATCCCTACTTCTCCTCGGTCTCGGCGACGCTCCTCGAGCATTCGCGAGCGCACGTCCTCGAGCGGCTCTGCGAGCTCCCGCCCGGGCCCGACAGGCTCGTGGTCGAGCTCGCCTCCAACGACGGCTATCTCCTCCAGTTCTACCGCGAGGCCGGCGTACGGGTGCTCGGGATCGATCCGGCACCCGGCCCGGTCGCCGCCGCCCGCGAGAAGGGGATCGAGACGATCTGCGCCTTCTTCGGTCGCGACCTCGCCCGGCGCCTGTCGGCCGAGGGGCTGGCTGCCGATCTCGTGCACGCCAACAACGTGCTCGCCCACGTGGCCGACGTGCACGGCTTCCTCGACGGCATCCGGATCCTGCTGAAGCCCGGAGGACGGGCGGTGATCGAGGTCCCCTATGTGCGCGACCTCGTCGAGAAGCTCGCCTTCGACACGATCTACCACGAGCACCTCTGCTATTTCTCGGTCCATGCGGTCGACCGGCTGGTGCGGCCGCACGGCCTCTTCCTCGTCCGGGTCGAACGCGTGCCCGTCCACGGTGGCTCGCTCAGGCTCTTCTTCGCCGGACAGGACCGGCCCGATTCGACGGTCGCGGCACTCCTCGCCGAAGAGCGGGCGATCGGGCTCGACCGCCACGCCTTCTATACGGGTTTCGCCGAGCGGGTGGCGCGGTTGCGCGCCGATCTGCGGGCGCGCCTGACCGAGCTCAAGAGCGAAGGGAAAACGATCGCGGCCTACGGTGCCGCCGCCAAGGGCACGATCCTCCTCAACGCCTGCGGGCTCGGGCCCGAGCTCCTCGAGTGGGTGGCCGACAAGAACCCGTTCAAGCAGGGCCGCTGGGTGCCGGGAGTGCGCCTGCCCATCGTCCCGCCGGAACGGATCCTCGAGGCGCGGCCCGACTATCTCCTGATCCTGCCCTGGAACATCGAGGCCGAGATCGTGGCCCAGGAGCGGGCCTATCGCGAAGCCGGCGGGCGCTTCCTCGTCCCGCTTCCCGCGCCGCGGCTCGTCGCATGAGCCGGATCGAGGCCTGCCCCGCCTGCGCCTCGCGGGCCCTCGAGCCCGTCTGGCGCGTGCCCTCGGTGCCGGTCCATTCCTGCCTCATGGTGGAAAGCGAAGCCGCGGCGCGCGCCTTCCCGCGCGGCGAGCTCGACCTCGCCTTCTGCCGGACCTGCGGTTTCCTCTTCAACGCCGCCTTCGATCCGACCGTCCAACACTATTCCCCGGCCTACGAGGAGACCCAGGCCTTCTCGCCCCGCTTTCTCCGCTTCCTGACCGAGCTCTGCGAGGACCAGGCGAGCAAGTACGATCTGCGCGATCGGCTCGTGGTGGAGATCGGCTGCGGCAAGGGCGAGTTCCTCGTGGCACTCGCCGAAAGGACCGGCTGCCGCGGGATCGGCATCGACCCGGGCTTCCGGCCCGAGCGGCTCGCCTCGCCGGCCGCGGCGCGCCTGACCTTCGTGCGCGATCTCTACGGCCCCGCCTGGCGCCGTCTCCCTCCCGATTATCTCGCCTGCCGGCACACCCTCGAGCACATCGGCCCGGTTTCCGCCTTCGTCCGCACGGTCCGCGAGACGGTCGGCGAGCGGCCCGGTACGGTCGTCCTGTTCGAGCTGCCCGACCTGCGCCGCATCCTGATCGAGCAGGCTTTCTGGGACCTCTATTACGAGCATGCGAGCTACTTCACGGCCGGCGCGCTCGCCCGCCTGTTCCGTCGCGAGGGCTTTTCGGTCCACGCGCTCTGGCGCTGCTACGACGAGCAGTACCTCGTCCTCGAGGCGCGGCCCGCCCCGGGGCCGACCGCGCCCGCCCTCCCGCTCGAGGAGGATCTGGCCGAGACCCGAGCCCTCGTCGCGGCCTTCCGCACCGGCGTCGCGGAGAAGCTCGAGGGGCTCCGACAGCGGCTCGCCACCTGGCGGGCGGCCGGTCGGCGGATCGCGATCTGGGGCTCGGGCTCGAAGGCCGTGGCCTTCCTCGCCGTGCTCGGCCTCGAGGCCGAGATCGCGGCCGTGGTCGACGTCAACCCGCACAAACGGGGCCGCTGGCTCGCCGGCACCGGGCATCGGATCCTGGGGCCGGACGATCTGGCCGGGGTCCGGCCGGACGTCGTGCTCGTCATGAACCCGATCTACCTCGAGGAGATCGGCCGCGATCTTTCCGCCCGGGGCCTGGCGCCTCTGCTCGTGCCGATGCGCTGAGCCGCGGCCCGTCCCCGGCCGCGCCGGACCGCCTCCCGAGACCGGACCGTCGGGCCGACCTCCGCCGAGCGCCGGCCGCGGGTGGCCCGCCGCCAGGTCGTGCGCTTGGCGACCGTCCGGAGCCGATCTAGAACGGTTCCAAGCTCGTAAACCGCACGGGACGCGACCCGCGCCCGTCATGCGAGAGGACCGATGCTCGGTTTCGCCCTGCGGCCGCAGAAGCGGTTCACCGATCTTTCCGAGCGCGAGATCCTGGCGCTCGCCATCACCCTCGAGGAGGAGGACGGCCGGATCTACCGCGACTACGCCGAGGGCCTCCGCGAGCAATATCCCGCCACCGCGAAGGTCTTCGAGGCGATGGCGGAGGAAGAGAGCGAGCATCGCCGCCGGCTGATCGAGTTGTACCGTCAGAAGTTCGGCGAGCACATCCCGCTCGTCCGCCGCGAGGACATCCGCGGCTTCGTGCGCCGCAAGCCTTTGTGGCTCACCCGTCCGTTGGGCCTCGAGGCGGTCCGCCGCCAGGCCGCCGAGATCGAGGCCGAGACCGGCAATTTCTACCGGAAGGCGGCCCGGCACGTCACCGATGCGAGCATCAGGAAGCTCCTGATCGACCTCGCCGAGACCGAACAACAGCACGTCGCCACGGCCGAGCGGCTCGAGGAGCGGCACCTCGCGGGCGAGGCGGGCAGGAGCGAGGAGGAGCAGGCCCGTCGCCGCTTCGTCCTGCAGTTCGTCCAGCCCGGCCTCGCCGGCCTCATGGACGGCTCGGTGAGCACGCTCGCCCCGCTCTTCGCGGCCGCCATGGCGACGGGCAGCTCCTGGGAGACCTTCCTGGTCGGTACCGCCGCCTCGGTCGGCGCCGGCATCTCGATGGGCTTCGCCGAAGCCCTCTCCGACGACGGGGCGCTGACCGGCCGCGGCCATCCCTGGATCCGCGGCTGGGTGTGCGGCGGCATGACCACGCTCGGCGGGCTCGGCCACACCTTCCCCTACCTCATCCCCGACTTCCGCATCGCCACGACGCTCGCGGTCGCGATCGTGCTGCTCGAGCTCTGGGCGATCGCCTGGGTGCGCGCCCGCTACATGGACACCCCGTTCCTGCAGGCCGCCTTCCAGATCGTCGTCGGCGGCTTCCTGGTCTTCCTCTCGGGTATCCTGATCGGCAGTGCGTGAGGCCGGCGGCCCGCGTCGTGCCGCCCGGCGCCCGGCCCGTGGTGGCCCCCGCGATCAGACCGAGAAGCTCGAGCCGCAGCCGCAGGAGCTCGAGGCGTTCGGGTTCGACACCTTGAAATAGGCGCCGCTCAGATCGTCGACGAAATCGAGCTCGGCGCCGAGCACGTAGAGGAGCGACAGGCCGTCGACCACGACCTCCACCCCTTCCGCACGGACGGTGACGTCGTCGGGTAGCGCCGCGTCGTCGAGTGCGAGCTTGTAGCGGAACCCCGAGCAGCCGCCACCCTCGACCGCCACCCTGAGCCTGAGCCCCGGCCGGCCGTCCTGGCGGACGAGCTCGGCGATCCGCCGCGCCGCCGCTTCCGTCACCCGGATCGGATCGGGCCGACCCTTGATCTCGGCCATACCGAGCCCCTATCCTGTGCCCACTTGCCCCAACGATGTAAGAATCGCGCCGAGCTTGTCAAACCGGCTCGCGGCACGGCGCATCGGTTCGGCACGGAGAAGGCCCCGATGCGGCTGAGCCTCGCCCCCTGCGCCTGCCGGCCGGAGGCGAGCCTGGGTCGTGTCGTGCCCGAGCCCGAGAGCCCTTTGCGCACCGCCTTCCAGCGCGACCGCGACCGCATCGTGCATTCGACCGCCTTCCGCCGCCTCGAGGGCAAGACCCAGGTCTTCGCGCCGTCCCTCGGCGACCATTACCGCACCCGCCTCACCCACAGCCTCGAAGTCGCGCAGATCGCCCGGACCGTGGCCCGTGCCCTCGCCCTCGAGGAGGACCTGGCCGAGGCCATCGCGCTCGCCCACGATCTCGGCCATTCGGCCTTCGGCCATGCCGGCGAGCGCGCGCTCGACCGGGCGCTTTCGGCCTTCGGCGGCTTCGACCACAATCTCCAGACCTTCCGCATCGTCACCGCGCTCGAGCGGCGCTACGTCGCCTTCGACGGACTCAATCTGACCTTCGAGACGCTCGAGGGCGTGGTCAAGCACAACGGCCCCCTGCGCGGGCCCCTGCCCGAGCCCATCGCCCGCCATCCGCTCGCCGAGCGGATCGACCTCTCGAGCCAGCCGCCGCTCGAGGCGCAGGTGGCGGCGGTCGCCGACGATGTCGCCTATTGCGCCCACGACCTCGACGACGGCCTTCGGGCCGGTTTCTTCGGCGCCGAGGACCTCCTGCCCCTGCCCGGTGTGGGCCCGCTCGTGCGCGGCCTGCTCGATGCCCACCCCGGCCTCGAGCGCGGCCGGCTCGCGCACGAGACCACCCGCCGGCTGATCGACGCCATGGTGCGCGACCTCGTGGCCGAGAGCCGGCGGCGGATCGACGAGGCGGCACCCGATTCACCGGCCGCGGTCCGCGCCCGACCCGGGCCGCTCGTGGGGTTCGCGCCGGCCATGGCCGAGACGGTGGCGGCGCTCCGGTCCTTCCTCGGCGAGCGCGTGTACCGGCACTTCACCGTCAACCGGATGAGCCGCAAGGCCGAGCGCCTGGTCGAATCCCTGGTCGCCGCCTTTCTCGAGGCGCCCGAGTGCCTGCCCGACCACTGGCGGGCCCGGGCGGTCGATCGGCAGGCGACGGCTGCCGCGGTACGCGACTATATTGCCGGCATGACCGACCGATACGCGATGGACGAGCACGACCGCCTCTTCGACACGGGCCGCGAGACGAGATGAACGCTTTCGACGACCTCGCCGATCTGGTCCGCGCGGCCCTCGAGGGCCTGGTGCGCGACGGCCGCCTGCCGCCGGGCCTGCCGCTCGGCTCCGTGCTCGTGGAGCCGCCGCGCGAGGCGGCGCACGGCGAGGCGGCCACCAACGTCGCCCTCCTGCTCGCCAAGCCCGCCGGCCGGCGGCCGCTCGACCTCGCCCGGAGCCTCGCCGAGGCGCTACGCGCCGCCCCCGAGGTGGTCGAGGCCGAAGCCGCCCCGCCCGGCTTCGTCAATCTGCGGCTCGCCCCCGACTTCTGGCGCCGCCGGCTGCGCGACGTGCTGGAGCACGGCTTCGACTACGGCCGGGTCGATCTCGGCAAGGGTCGACCGGTCAACGTCGAGTACTGCTCCGCCAATCCGACCGGGCCGCTCCACGTGGGCCACGGCCGCGGCACGGTCTTCGGCGACGCGCTCGCCAATCTGCTCGCCTACACCGGCTGGAAGGTCACCCGCGAATACTATGTCAACGACGCCGGCGCCCAGATCGAAACCCTCGCCCGCTCGGTGCATCTGCGCTACCGCGAGGCGCTCGGCGAAGCGATCGGGCCGATCCCCGAGGGCCTCTATCCGGGCGAGTATCTCGTCCCGGTCGGTCGGGCGCTGGCCGAGAGCGAGGGGCCGCGCTGGCTCGGCCGGCCCGAACCCGAGTGGATGCCGCTCTTCGCCCGCCGAGCCGTCGAGGCCATGCTCGAGCGGATCAAGGACGATCTGGCCGCCCTCGGCGTCCACCACGACGTCTTCCGCTCGGAGCGGGCGCTGGTCGAGGCGGGCGAGGTCGAGGCCGCCCTCGCCTTCATGGAGCGCAAGGGTCTCCTCTACACGGGCACGCTGCCGCCCCCCAAGGGCAAGCCCGTGGAGGACTGGGAGCCGGCCCCCCAGCTGCTCTTCCGGGCGACCGCCTTCGGCGACGACACCGACCGGCCCTTGAAGCGCTCGACCGGGCACTGGACCTACTTCGCCGCCGACATCGCCTACCACATGGACAAGTGGCGGCGCGGCTTCGACCGGATGATCGACGTCTGGGGCGCGGACCATGCGGGCTACGTCAAGCGCCTGCAGGCGGCGGTCACGGCCTTCTCGGACGGGGCCGCCACCCTCGAGATCCGCCTCTGCCAGCTCGTCAACCTGCTCGACGGCGGCAAGCCCTTGAAGATGAGCAAGCGGGCCGGCCGCATCGTCACGCTCCGCGACGTGGTCGAGGAGGTCGGCAAGGACGTCTTCCGCTTCATGATGCTCACCCGCCGGAACGACGCGCCCTTGGACTTCGACCTCGTCAAGGTGACGGAGCAATCGAAGGACAATCCGGTCTTCTACGTCCAGTACGCGCACGCCCGGATCTGCTCGGTGTTCCGCCACGCCGCCGAGCAGGGGCTGCCGCGGTCCGCGGCGGAGCTGCGCGACGCTCCTCTCGCCCGGCTCGAAGACCCGGCCGAGCTCGCCCTCGTCCGCGCCGTGGCCGCCTGGCCGCGGACCGTGCGGGCGGCGGCCGAGCAGTCCGAGCCGCACCGGATCGCCTTCTACCTGCAGGATCTAGCCTCGCAGTTCCATGCGCTCTGGACGCGGGGCAAGGAAATGCCCGATCTTCGCTTCCTGGTGGCCGAGGACCGGCCGCTCACGCTCGCCCGCCTCGCCCTGCTCGAGGCGGTGCGCACGGTGCTCGCGACGGGCCTCGCCCTGATCGGCGTCACACCGGTCGAGGAGCTGCACTGAGGAGGCCCGGCGAGGAGGACGAGGATGGCGAGCATCCACGAGACCCTGGGAGCCGGCCGCAGGGGCCATGCCACGCTGATCGCGGCCGACCCGCCGCGGCGCGGCGCGTTCCGCCGGATCGTCCTGCCGGCGCTGCTCGCCGCCGTGCTCCTGGGCTTCGTCGCGATCGTCTGGCTCGCCTGGCGCGACGCCTATCCGGGCGACGGCGAGCCACCCCTGATCCGCGCCGCCCCCGGGCCGATCAAGCGACCGCCCGACACCCCGGGCGGAGTCGACTTCGAGGGCGAGCGGCAGGGGATCGCGAGCGTGCTGAACGGGCCGCCGCCCGCTCCTCGGGTCGAGCGCCTCCTGCCGCGCGAGCCGGCACCACCGCGTACGCTCGCCGAGGCCGACCCGGCGCTCGTCGCCCCACCAC
>DAIOUO010000039.1:0-15961 GCA_036759485.1 Geminicoccaceae bacterium
AGATCCCTCGGGGCACGACCCGGCCGGCGCGGCCGTGCCCCGAGGGATCTCGCTCGGGCTCCTTCGCCGGGTTCCACCGTGCCACGGTCCGACAGCCCGGCTCGCGGGGCGAGGGGGAGCCGAACGTCGGCGGCGGCCCGGGCGCGCCCGAGAGGTGTGGGCGGGGCAGCGGACGGCCGGCCCATAAGCGAACGCACATGACGGAGAAAACTCGACCTGCCCGGGGACGGAATCCATATCCCGGAGAGCCGCCCGGCTCCTCGGGTGGCGATCGTCATGCGATCGGGGAGTGGATCGATGCGCAAGACCTGGATCCGTCCGCGGGTGACCAGCCGTCCCGTCGGGATGGAAGTCACCATGTACCTGCCGGCCGAGCTCTGAGATCGGCCGCCGCCGCCCGCGGGAGGAGCCTTGCGCGCGATCGTGCTCGGCGCCGCCGCGGGCGGCGGGTTCCCGCAGTGGAACGCGGCCTCCGAGGCTTGTCGGCGGGCCCGCGCCGGCGACCCGGCGGCTCTACCGGCGACCCAGGCCGCCCTCGCCGTGAGCGCCGACGGTGTGCGTTGGCTGCTGGTCGAGGCCTCGCCGGATCTGCGCCAACAGATCGAGGCGACTCCGGCACTCCATCCGAAAGCGGCGCCGCGCTCTTCGCCGATCGCCGCGGTGATCCCGACCAACGGCGAGATCGATTCGATCGGCGGTCTCCTGCATCTGCGCGAGGGCACGGCCTTCGCACTCTACGCTCACCCGCGCATCCTGGCGCTTCTCGACGCCAACCCGGTCTTCGAGGTGGTCGACCGGCGGATCGTCCCGCGCCGAGCGCTGGCCCTCGACCACTGGATGGCACTCGAGGATGCCGAGGATGCGCCCCTCGGGCTCGAGGTCCGGGCCTTCGCGGTCGGGGGCAAGCCGCCGCTCTTTCTCGAAAAGGCCGCCCGCGGCGGGCCGTCGCCCGTCCCCGAGCCGGGCGACGTGATCGGCCTCGAGATCCGCGAAGGTCGAAGGCGCCTCGTCTGGATCGCCAATTGCGGTCGGCTCGACGGGCCGGTGCTCGAGCGCTGTGCCGGGGCGGATCTGGTCTTCGTCGACGGTACGCTCTGGCGCGACGACGAGCTCCTGCTCGCCGGGATCGCCGGGCGCACGGGCCGGGAGATGGGCCACGTCTCGATCGCGGGCGAAGCGGGTGTGCTCGCCCGGCTCGGCCCCGTGCCGGCCGGCCGCAAGATCCTCGTGCACATCAACAACACCAACCCCGTGCTGCTCGCCGACAGCCCCGAACGGGCCGCTGTCGAGCGGGCGGGCTTCGAGGTCGCGACCGACGGCCTCGCGATCGACCTTCCGGGAGGAACGCCTTGAGCGCGCTCGACGCCTTTCGCGACCTGCAGTCGGCCGAGGAGCTGGAGGGGGCGCTGCGCCGGATCGGCGCCGAGCGCTACCACATCCACCACCCCTTCCATCGGATGCTGCACACCGGTCGCTGCACCAAGGGCCAGGTCCAGGCCTGGGCGCTCAATCGCTACGTCTATCAGAGCCGCATCCCGATGAAGGATGCGAGCCTCATGGGCCGCTGCCCGGACCGGGAGCTGCGCCGCGCCTGGCTCTGCCGCATCCTCGACCACGACGGCTTCGGCGAGGAGGAGGGCGGCATCGAGCGCTGGCTCAGGCTCTGCGAGGGGCTCGGCCTCGACCGTGCCTACGTGGTCTCCGAAGAGGGGGCGCTGCCGGCAACGGTGTTCGCGGTCGAGGCCTATGTCCGCTTCGTGCGCGAGAGGAGCCTGCTCGAGGCGGTGGCCTCCTCGCTCACCGAGCTCTTCGCCCCGGCGATCCACGAAGAGCGGATTCCGGGCCTTCTCCAGAACTACCCGTTCGTCTCCGAAGAGATGGTCGCCTATTTCCGCAAACGGCTCGGCCAGGCGCCGCGCGACGCGGGCTTCGCCCTCGACTATGTGAAGCGGCACGCCGACACGCCCGAGAAGCGCTTCCTCGTCTGCAAGGCACTGATCTTCAAGTGCGACGTGCTCTGGGCCCAGCTCGACGCGCTGCACCACGCCTATGTGCTGGGCGGCGGGATCCCCAAGGGCGCCTTCGTGCCGGCCGACCACGCCGGCGCGGCGAGGGCGGCATGAGCTTCGCTCCGGCGGATCGCCTGGTCGTGGCGAGGGGCGTGCGCGTGCGCTTCGACCCGGTGCGCAACTGCAACGTTCTGCTGGCGCCGGAGCGGGTGTTGTTCCCCTGCCCGACCTCGGTCGAGATCCTGGGCCGGCTCGCCGAGCCCAGGGCCTTCGGCGAGCTGGTCGAGGGGCTCGCCGCCGAGTTCGACGCGCCCGTGGAGGAGATCGCCCGCGACGTCGAGGAACTGCTCGCCGACCTCGTGGCGCAGCGAGTCGTGCGCGTCGAGCGGGGAGTGGCCCCGTGACCGCGCCCGCCCGCGAGCCCTGGCGCGAGCCGCCGATCGGCCTTCTGGCCGAGCTCACCCATCGCTGCCCGCTCGCCTGTCCCTATTGCTCGAACCCGCTCGAGCTGACGCGGCGCGAGCGCGAGCTCTCGACCGCGAGCTGGGAGCGGGTGCTCGAGGAGGCGGCCGAACTCGGCGTGCTCCAGCTCCACCTCTCGGGCGGCGAGCCGACGCTGCGCGGCGACCTCGAGGCGATCGTCGCCCGCGCCCGCGCGCTCGAGCTCTATTCGAACCTGATCACCGCCGGGGTCGGGGTCTCCGAGCGGCGGCTCGAGGCGCTGGCCGCAGCCGGGCTCGACCATGTGCAGTTGAGCGTGCAGGACGTCGACCCCGCGGGCTGCGATCGGATCGGTGGTTTCCAGGGCTCGCTGGCCAGAAAGCTCGCCTTCGCGCGAGCCGTCCGCCGGCTGGGTCTGCCCTTGACCCTCAACGCCGTGGTCCACCGGCACAATCTCGACCGGCTCGAGCGGTTCGTCGAGCTCGCCCTCGAGCTCGGCGCGGATCGGCTCGAGGTGGCGCACGTGCAATATTACGGCTGGGCGCTCGCCAACCGGGCGGCCCTGATGCCGACCCGGGCCCAGCTCGACCGTTCGGTCGAGATCGTGAAGGCGGCGCGCGCGCGGCTCGGCGATCGGCTGCTGATCGACTTCGTCGTGCCGGATTATTACGCGACCCACCCCAAACCCTGTGCTTCGGGGTGGGGGCGGGCGGTGATCGTGGTGGGCCCGGACGGCCGGGTGCTGCCGTGCCACGCCGCGCACGTGATCCCCGGGCTCGTCTTTCCGAACGTCGAGGAGAAGCCGCTGCGCTGGATCTGGCAGGAGAGCCCGGCCTTCCAGCGCTTCCGCGGGCTCGACTGGATGCGGGAACCCTGCCGCTCCTGCGCGCGGCGGGAGATCGATTTCGGCGGCTGCCGCTGCCAGGCGATGCAGCTTCTGGGCGATCCCGAGGCGACCGATCCGGCCTGCACGCTTTCCCCCGAGCACGCCCGGATCATGGCGTTGGCCGAGGCCGAAGCCGCCGCCCCGCCGCCCGCCTTCCGCTACCGTCGGCTCGAGCCCGTGCCGGCCTGAGCGGCCGGGGGCGGAGCCGTCGAGCGGAGCGCTCCGGGCTCGCGCCGACCCGGCGGCCGACCGACGGCTCGCGCAGCGGAGACCTCTGCCCCTCGTGCTTGACAGGGGGCGCTCCTGGACGTTGGTTCGCTAGAACGACAGGAAGGGAGGCATCCGATGCGGCGGCGCGGTCTCGCGATCCTGGGCGCGTGCCTTCTGGCGGCGAGCGCGCTCGTGCCGAGCGGAACACGCGCTCAGGGAGCACTCGCCCAGTCCGGGCTCGTGGGCGAGCTCGAAGGGGTCACGATCCTCACCGATCCGGCCAAGTGGCCCAAGCGCTTCAAGGAGGCGCCGCAGCTCGCCGAACTCGTCAAGGCCGGCAAGCTGCCGCCCGTGGAGCAGCGCCTTCCCGAGGACCTCATGGTCGTCCGGCCGGTGCGCGAGATCGGCAGATACGGTGGGATCTGGCGGCGCGGCTTCACCGGGCCGGGCGACGACGAGAACGGCAACCGGCTCAATGCCTCCGACCGGCCGATCCTGGTCGACCACACCGGCACCGTGCCGCGCCCCTCGCTCGCCAAGGGCTGGAAGACGAGCGAGGACGGCAAGACCTTCACCCTATATCTGCGCAAGGGGCTCAAATGGTCGGACGGTCATCCCATGACCGCCGACGATTTCGTCTTCTGGTTCGAGGACGTCTACAACAACAAGGATCTGAACCCGACGCCGATCCCCGACATGACGCCGCAGGGCAAACCGGGGCGGATCGTCAAGGTCGACGATTTTACCGTGAACTTCGAGTTCGACGTGCCGTTCTACCTGTTCGAGGAGCTGATGGCGGGCGACACGCTGATCGGCGGCGGCCAGGCGGTCCGCCAGTCGAACAAGCGCAGCCACGGCGCCTACGCCCCGGCCCATTACCTCAAGCCGTTCCTTCCCAAGTACGCGGGCGGGGTCGAGGCGGCGAACGCCGCCGCCAAGGCCGAGGGCTTCGACAACTGGGTGGCCCGCTTCCACTTCAAGAAGGACTGGACGCTCAACCCCGAACTGCCGGTGCTCGGGCCCTGGCGGACGACCCGGCCGATCAACAACCCGACCTGGGTGATGGAGCGCAATCCCTACTATTGGGCGGTCGATACCGACGGCAACCAGCTGCCCTATCTCGACGGCGTGGTCATGACGCTCGCCGAGAACCTCGAGCTCCTCAATCTGCGCGCCATCGCCGGCGAATACGACGTCCAGGAGCGGCACGTCGACATCGGCAAGCTGCCCGTCATCCTCGAGAACCAGGCCAAGGGCAACTACAAGGTCCACCTCGATTTGGCTTTCAACGGCGCGGATGCGATCTTCCAGTTCAACCAGAGCTACACGGCCGATCCCGAGATCGCCAGGTGGCTCAAGAACGCCGACTTCCGCCGGGCGCTCTCGCTCGCGATCGACCGCGACCAGCTCAACGAGACCTTCTGGCTCGGCACCGCGGTGCCGGGCTCGCCCGCCCCGGCGGAATCCCTGCCCTATTTCCCCGGGCCGGGCTGGCGCGAGAAATGGTCGACCTACGATCCCAAGCAGGCGAACGCGCTGCTCGACAAGATCGGGCTCGCCAAGAAGGACGCCCGGGGTTTCCGGGTGCGCACGGACAATGGCGAGCGGCTGCGGCTCCAGGTGATCGCCGTGCAGGCCTTCCTGCCCTGGCCCAAGATCGCCGAGATGGTAGCGGACCAGTGGGCCAAGGTCGGCATCCAGGCGGATGTCCGTGATACCGAGCGCAACCTCGCCTTCACCCGCACGCGCAACAACGAGCACCACGTCATGGTGTGGAACAATGGCGGGACGGAGCTCCTCTATCTGTTCCCGCGGCACGCCATTCCCGTCGACCCGACCGAGGCCTTCATGGGGCCGGAATATGCCAAGTGGTACGCCTCCAATGGCGCTCAGGGCACGAAGCCGGACGATCCGCACCTTCTGCGGATCTTCGAGCTGTTCCGCTCGGCCGCCGGGCAGAAGGCAGCGGAGCGGATCGAGACCGCCAAGGAGATCTGGCGGATCCTGATCGACCAGCAATACGGCATCGGCACGGTCGGCCAGTCGGCCGCGCTGATGGGGGTCCGGCTCGTCAAGAACAATCTGGGTAACGTGCCGGCCCGCAACTGCATCGCCCAACACTGCCGGACGCCCGGCGGCGCTCACCCCGAGACCTGGTTCTACAAGAACTGATGGCCGCCTATCTCGCCCGGCGGCTGCTCCTCGCACTGGTCACGATCTGGGCGATCTCGGTCGTGACCTTCGTGATCATCCAGCTGCCGCCGGGCGATTTCGTGGATGCCTACATCGCCAACCTCTCGGCCTCTGGCTCGATGGTGAGTGCCCAGGAGGCCGAAGCGCTGCGCGTGCTCTACGGGCTCGATCAACCGATCTGGGTCCAGTACCTCAAATGGGCCGCCCGGGTCGTCCGGGGCGATTTCGGCATGTCGATGGAGTGGGGCCGGCCCGTCACCGAAGTGCTGGGCGACCGGCTCTGGCTCACCGTGCTCGTCTCGCTCTTGGCGATCCTCGTGACCTGGGGGCTCGCGCTGCCGATCGGCATCTATTCGGCCGTCAGGCAATATTCGCTCGCCGACTACGTCTTCACCTTCGTGGGCTTCGTCGGCATCGCCGTGCCGAGCTTTCTTGTCGCGCTCGTCGTGATGTATTTCGGCTTCACGCTGTTCGGCGCCAACATCGGCGGCCTGTTCTCGAAGGAGTTCGAGCTCGCGCCCTGGTCCTGGGCCAAGGTCCGCGATCTCCTCGGCCATCTGCCGATCCCGGTGCTGATCCTGGCGCTGGCGGGGACCGCGCAACTGATCCGCGTGATGCGGGCCAACCTGTTGGACGAGCTCGGGAAGCCCTATGTCGTCACGGCTCGCGCCCGCGGCCTCCCCGAGCACCGGGTGATCCTCAAATATCCGGTTCGCGCAGCCCTCAACCCCTTCGCGAGCACGATAGGCTACCTGTTCCCCTTCGTGGTCTCGGGCAGCATCGTGATCTCGCTCGTCATGTCGCTGCCGACGGTGGGGCCGCTTCTTTTGCGCGCCCTCGTGGCGCAGGACATGTTCTTGGCCGGCACGATCATCCTGCTTTTGGGCGTGCTCACGGTGCTCGGCACGCTGATCTCCGATCTCGTCCTCATGTGGATCGACCCGCGGGTGCGGGCCGGGATCCAGGGATGAGCGGACCGCCGCTCGCCGCCGCCGAGGTCGCGGCCAGCGCGGGCGAGGAGCGGGTCGCGGTCGCGAGCCAGCTGCAGCTCACCTGGTGGCGGTTCAAGAAGCATCGGGTGGCGCTCGCGAGCGGGATCGTCGTGATCTTCTTCTACCTGGTCGCGATCCTGGCCGATTTCCTGGCCGTGACCGACCCGCACGCGACCGATGCGCGGCGCAGCTACGTTCCGCCCCAGGCGATCCACTGGTTCGACGAGGACGGCAGCTTCCGTCCGCACGTCTACGCTTTGAAGGGCAAGCGCGATCCCCGGACCTTCCGGCTCGCTTACGCGCCCGACCCGAGCGAGAAGCGCTACCTCGTGCTCTTCGCGCGGGGCTATTCCTACAGTTTCCTCGGGCTGTTCGGGACCGACCGGCACCTTCTGGGGGTACACGACGGCAGACCCGAAGAGTCGCTTTTTCTGCTCGGCACCGACCAGCTCGGGCGGGACGTCTGGTCGCGGCTGATGTGGGGCACCCGGACTTCGCTCTTCATCGGCCTCGTGGGTGTGGGGCTCTCGCTCTTCCTGGGCGTGCTCCTGGGCGGGCTCTCGGGGCTCTATGGCGGGGTGGTCGACACGCTGATCCAGCGGCTGATCGAGATCCTCCGCTCGGTGCCGACGATCCCGTTGTGGATGGGGCTCGCCGCGGCGCTGCCCGCGAGCTGGTCGGTCACCCGGGTCTATTTCGCGATCACGGTCATCATCTCGCTGATCGGCTGGACCGAGCTCGCCCGGGTGGTGCGGGGGCGTTTCCTGTCGCTGCGCGAGGAGGACTTCGTGATCGCGGCCGAGCTCGCCGGCGCTTCGCGGATGCGGATCATCTTCCGGCACATGGTCCCTTCGTTCCTCTCCCACATCATCGCCGCGATATCGCTCGCCCTGCCGGCCATGATCATCAGCGAGACCACGCTCTCCTTCCTGGGCCTGGGCCTCAGACCGCCCGCGATCTCCTGGGGGGTACTGTTGCAGGACGCGCAGAACATCCAGTCCCTCGGGATCGCGCCCTGGCTCCTGCTACCCGCGATCCCGGTGATCGGCGTGATCCTGGCCTTCAACTTCCTGGGCGACGGGCTGCGGGACGCCGCCGACCCCTATGGCTGAGCCGATCCTCGAAGTGCGCGGGCTCAAGACCTGGTACCATCCCGACGAGGGGGTGGTGCGGGCGGTCGACGGCGCATCCTTCGAGCTGTTCGAAGGGCGGACGCTCGGCATCGTCGGCGAATCGGGGTGCGGCAAGTCGGTCACCGCCCGCTCGATCCTGCGCATCGTCGAGCGGCCGGGGCGGATCGAGGGCGGCAGCATTCTGTTGCGACGGCGCGAGCCGGACGGCTCGGAGCAGCTCGTTGATCTGGTCCGGCTGCCGGCCCGGGGCCGCGAGATGCGACGGATCCGCGGCGGCGAGATCGGCCTCGTCTTCCAGGAGCCGATGACTTCGCTCTCGGCCTACCACACGATCGGCAACCAGATGGTCGAGGCGATCCGGCTGCACGGCCGGTTCTCGAAGGCCGAGGCGCGGGCCCGGGCGATCGAGCTTCTGCGCATGGTGGGCGTGCCGCACCCCGAAGCGCGGATCGACGCCTACAGCTTCGAACTCTCGGGCGGGCTGCGCCAGCGCGTCATGATCGCCTTGGCACTCGCGGCCGAGCCGCGGATCCTGTTGGCCGACGAGCCGACGACCGCGCTCGACGTCACGACCCAGGCGCAGATCCTCGATCTCCTGCGCCGCCTGCAGGCGGAGCGAGGGCTCGCCGTCCTGCTCATCACCCACGATATGGGGGTGATCGCCGAGATGGCCGACGAGGTGGTCGTCATGTATCTCGGCCGGGCGGTCGAGCGCGGGCCGGTGGATGCGATCTTCCACGAGCCGGCGCACCCCTACACCCGCGCCCTCCTGCGCTCGATCCCCTCGGTGCTGGCGCGCCCGCGCGAGCGGCTCGCGTCGATCGCGGGCTCGATCCCGCACCCCTACGGCCGGCCCAAGGGCTGCCCCTTCCACCCGCGTTGCGAGAGCGCGAGGCCGGGCCTGTGCGATCGGGCGGTGCCGGCCGAGACCCGGCTCGGGCCGCGGCACGTGGTGGCCTGCTTCCTGCACGCCGAGGCGGCGGAGAGCGAGCCTTGAGCGCGCCCGCGGGTCCGCTCCTCGAGGTCCAGGGGCTCAAGAAATATTTCCCGATCCGCAAGGGCCTGCTGCGCCGGGTGGTGGGCCAGGTCAAGGCGGTCGACGACGTGTCTTTCGCGATCGCGCCGGGCGAGACGCTCTCGCTCGTCGGCGAATCGGGCTGCGGCAAGACCACGACCGCGCGCTGCATCCTGCGGGCGATCGAGCCCACGGCCGGGACGATCCGCTTCCGCACCGAGGACGGTCGGGCGGTCGACGTGGCAGCCTTGCCGCGAGCCGAACTCAGACCGCTGCGCCGGCGCATGCAGATGATCTTCCAGGACCCGTTCGGCTCGTTGAACCCGCGAATGACGATCGCCGACATCGTGGGCGAGCCCTTGCTCGTGAACGGGACCCGGGACGCGCGGGAGCGGCGGCGGCGGGTCGCCGAACTCTTGGACATGGTGCAGCTGCCGACCGCGTCCATGAACCGCTTCCCGCACGCCTTCTCGGGCGGGCAGCGGCAGCGGATCGGGATCGCCCGAGCGCTCGCCCTCGAGCCCGCGCTCGTGGTCGCCGACGAACCGGTCTCGGCTCTCGACGTCTCGGTCCAGGCGCAGATCGTCAACCTCTTGCTCGATCTGCAGGACCGGCTCGGCCTCTCCTACCTGTTCGTGGCCCACGACCTCTCGGTCGTGAAGCACATGAGCCACCGGGTCGCGGTCATGTATGTCGGCCGGATCGTCGAGCTCGCGCCGACCGAGGACCTGTTCGCCCGGCCGCTCCACCCCTACACCGAAGCCTTGCTCTCGGCCGTGCCGGTGCCGGACCCGCGCCGGCGCTCGAAGCGGATCGTGCTCGAGGGGGAGGTCGCCGACCCCTCGCGGCCGCCGCCGGGCTGCGCCTTCCACCCCCGCTGCCGCTGGGCGGTCGAGCGCTGCCGTCGCGAGGTGCCGGCGCTCCGCGAGATCCTCCCGGGCCGGGCCGCCCGCTGCCACCGGGCCGAGGAACTCGCGCTCCAGGGGGTGGCGGCCCCGAGCCACGAGCCGACGGCCGTGCCGGGAATCGCCTCCCTCCGATCGGCGTCCTGATCGGCTGCGGGGCCCGGGCGATCCGCGCCGGCTCAGCCGCGATCCCTGAAGATCCGATAGACGGCCGGGATCGCCACCACGGTCAGAACCGTGCTCGAGAGCAGGCCGAAGAAGAGCGCGGTGGCGAGGCCCTTGAAGATCGGGTCGGGGAAGATGAAGGCCGCTCCGATCATGGCCGCCGCTGCCGTCAAGGCGATCGGCTTCACCCGGACGGCCCCGGCCTCGAGCGCGATCTCGCGCACGGGCCGCCCCTCGGCGGGGGTGTGGCGGACGAAGTCGACCAGGAGGATCGAATTGCGGACGATGATGCCGGCCAAGGCGATGAAGCCGATCATCGAGGGGGCGGTGAAGGCGGCACCGAGCGCCGCGTGACCGAGCACGACGCCCAAAAGCGCCAAGGGTACCGGCAAGAGCACCACGAGCGGCACTTTGAAACGTTCGAACTGGGCCACGACCAACAGGTAGATGCCGAGCAGGGCCACGGCGAACGCCGCGCCCATGTCGCGGAAGGTCACCCGCGTGATCTCCCACTCGCCTTCCCACAGGAGTGCCGGGCGGGTCTCGTCGAGCGGCTGAGAGGCGAAGCGGATCTCGGGCGCGTCGGCGAGCCGGGCGAGGCCGTCCATCACCGCGAGCATGCCGTAGATCGGCGCCTCGAAGGCACCGGCGAGCTCGGCCGTGACCATCTCCATGGTCCGCCCGTTGCGCCGCCAGATCGGCCGCGAGGCGGGCTCCTCGCGGATCTCGACGAGATCGCCGAGCTCGACCAGGCCGTGCCGGCCCGGCACCGGGGTGGCGAGGATCCGCTCGCTCGGCGCGAGGTGCTCCTTGGAGAGCCGGAGCGTGACGGCGAGCGGGTTGCGGCCCGCACCCCGGTGCGACCAGCCGGCCTGCAGGCCGCGCAAGAGGGCCGCGAGCGTGTCGTGGACCGCCTCCTCTTCGACGCCGTGGAACTCGAGCTCGTCGGAGAGGAGGCGGATCCGCAGCCGCGTGCCGGGCGCGCGGATCGTGTCGTCGCGATCGACCAGGAAGGGCACGCTGTCGAACACCGCGCGAACCTGCCGGGCGGTCGCCTCGCGACTGGCCGCGTCGGGCCCGTAGAGCTCGGCGATCAGCGTGGCGAGCACGGGTGGCCCGGGCGGCACCTCGACGACTTTCCAGCGCGCACCCTCGGGCAAGGGCACCGTGCGCAACAGCTCGCGCACGGCAAGGGCGATCGCGTGACTTTCGCGCGCGCGGTCGTGGCGCGGTGCGAGCTGGATGTCGAGGTCGCCGAGCTCGGGAGCACGGCGAGCGAAATAGTGGCGGACGAGACCGTTGAAGTTGAAGGGTGCCGCGGTCCCGGCGTGGAGGTTCAGGGCCACGACCTCGGGCACCTCGCGGAGCCGTTCGGCCAACAGCAGGAGCGAGCGTTCGGTGTCCTCGAGGCTGGCGCCCTTGTCGAGATCCAAGAGCACCATGAGCTCGGACTTGTTGTCGAAAGGGAGGAGCTTCACGGTGACGTGGCGGGTGGCGAAGAGGGCGAAGCTTCCCGTGGTCGCTGCCCCGACGAGAAGGAGGAAGGCCCAGGACGCCCAGCGGCGGCGGACGATCGGCCCCGCGAGCGCGCGGTAGAGGCGGGCGAGCGCACCCTCGCCGTGCGCGAGGTGGCCGGCACCGAGCTTCACCATGAGCCAGGGGGTGAGGACGACCGCCACGAAGTAGGAGAAGAGCATGGCGGTCGAGGCGACGGCCGGGATCGGGCCCATGTAGGGGCCCATGAGGCCGGAGACGAAGAGCATGGGCAAGAGCGCCACGATCACGGTCAAGGTGGCGACGATCGTGGGATTTCCGACCTCGGCCACCGCCTCGATCGCGGCCCGCACCCGGTCGCGGCCGTCGTTCACGGCCCAGTGACGGTCGATGTTCTCGACCACGACGATCGCGTCGTCGACCAGGATGCCGATCGCGAAGATGAGCGCGAAGAGGGAGACCCGGTTCAAGGTGTAGCCGAGCGCCCAGGCGCCGAAGAGGGTCAGGAGGATGGTGGTCGGGATGACGATCGCTGTCACCACCGCCGCCCGCCAGCCGATCGCGAGCCAGATGAGGCCCACGATCGAGACGGTCGCGAGGAAGAGGTGGAAGAGGAGCTCGTCCGACTTCTCGGTCGCGGTTCTCCCGTAGTCGCGGGTGATGGTGGCCTCGACGCCGGCCGGCAAGAGCGTGCCGCGCAGCTCCGAAAGGCGTTTTTCCACCGCCCGAGTGATCGTGACCGCGTTCGCCCCGGGCCGCTTGGCGATCGCGACCGAGACGGCGGGGGCGCGCACGAAGTCGCCGTCGGGGCCGCGCACGAGCCGCCAGACCCGGCTCTCCTCGGGCCGCGGCAGCACGGCGACGGTGGCGACGTCGCCCAGATAGACGGGCCGTCCGTCGCGGGCGCGAAGGACCAGGAGCGATATCTCCGGCACGGTCTGGAGCGTGGCGCCGACCTGGACGGTGAGGCTCTTGCCGTCCTCGCGCAGCCGGCCGGCGGCGAAGGAACGGTTGGCACCCTCGAGCTTGTCGACGAGCTGGTTGAGGGTGATTCCGTGGAGGGCGAGGCGCTCGGGGTCGGGCTCGATGCGGATCTCGTTCGGCCGGCCGCCCACGATGTAGGTGAGGCCCACCTCGTCGATCTTGACGAGCTCGGAGAGCAGCCGGTCGGCGAGGTCGAAGAGGGCCGCATCGTCGACCCGGCCGATCGCGGCACCCGTGGGGTGCAGGGTCACGACCGCCACCGCCACGTCGTCGATCCCGCGGCCGACGACCAGGGGCTCGGGGATGCCCAACGGGATGCGGTCCCAGTTGGCGCGTAGCTTCTCGTGCACGCGCAGGATCGCATCGTCCGCGTCCGTGCCCACGAAGAAACGGGCGGTGGCCAAGAGCTGGTCGTCCTCCGTGCGGCTGTAGACGTGCTCGACGCCCGGGATGCCCTCCAGGATCTGCTCGAGCGGGCGGGTGACGAGCTCCACGGCATCCGCCGCCGAGAGCCCGTCGGCTCGGACGTGGACGTCCACCATCGGGACCGAAATCTGCGGCTCTTCTTCCCGAGGCAGGGCCAAGAGCGCGATCAGCCCGACGGCGAGGGCGGCGAAGAGCAGGAGGGGCGTGAGCGGCGAGCGGACGAAGGTGCGGGCGAGATGCCCCGAGATGCCGAGGTTCATCGATCGGCCCCCGCCCGTTCGGCGCCGAGGGGCGGCACGAGCCGGTCACCGGGCAACAGACCCGAGAGGATCTCGACCATTCGCTCGCCCGCCAGGAAGCGCACGGACCCGCGCTGGACCGGCACCTCGAGACCGCTCTCGAGGCGGACGAGATCGACCCCCGGCGCGCGGCGGACCAGGGTCTCGGGCACGAGGATCGCCTCGCGCCGCTCGGCCGCGATCGTCACGCGCACCCGCTCGCCCACGAAGAAGTCCCCGAGGCCCTCGACCTCGGCGTCGGCCACCACCTGACCGTTCTCGAGTTCGGGATAGACGAGGGTCAGCTTCCCGGTGCCGAGGACCGCGTCGGGCCGGTCGGCGAGCCCGCGCGCCCCGACTTCCACGGGATCGCCCGCCCGCATGAAGCGGGCGTGCCGCTCGGGCAGGCGCAGGCGGAGCACGTAGGTCCGGGTGGCGAGCCGGGCGACCGTCTCGCCGGGCATCACGACCGCCCCCTCGGTGCCGCGCACCGCGAGCACGCGGCCGGCCTGGGGGGCGAGCACGCGGCCCTCCCGCCGGCGCTCCTCGACCACCGCGCGCTCCGCCCGGGTGGCTGCGATCTGCGCCTCGATCACGTCGAAGGCGGCCTGGGCGTCGTCGAGCCGGGCCTGGGGTACGGCTCCCTGGGCGCGCAGCGTGCGCGCCCGCTCGAGGTCCTGGCCGGCCTGCCGGCGCTGGGCGGCGAGCGCATCGAGCCGGGCGTCGATCGCGGCGAGCTCGAGGGCGAGCTTTCTGTCCTCGACCTCGGCCAAGAGTGCCCCTACCTCGACCCGGTCGCCCTCGCGCACGAGGAGCTTGGCGAGCGTGCCGGCGATCCGGGTGCGGGCTTCGACCTCGCGTACGCTCTCGACCGTGGCGAAGACGGCTTTTCGGTCCTCGACCGTGCGTCGCTCGGCCACGAAGACCTCGGCCGCATCGGCGGTCGCGGCGAGAAGCGCGAGCAGGGCGAGGAGCGGGGCGAAGCGCATGGCGGGCTCCCTCGGATGGGCCTCGATCTATCAGCGATCGCTCATATAACGAGCGCCGCCGCCATCCGGAACCGATGCTACCATCGGCCGCGCCTTCGCGTGTCGTCGTTGCCGCAGCCGGGTCCCGCGCCGCCGTGTGCTGGACGGCGGGGCAGGCGGCGTGCTGGATCGCCGCGGGCGCGGAATGGAGGGTCGGGATGGCGATCGTGGCGGCGCTCGAGGCGGAGCTGGGAGCTGGGGAGGTGCTCGCGGGCGAGGACGTGCCGGACCGCAACCGGACCGACTGGAGCGGGCTCGGCCCGGTTCTGCCCGCGGCTTTCGTTCGACCGCGCTCCACCGAGCAGGTCGCGGCGGTCCTGCGGACCTGCTGTCGGCTGGGTGTGCCCGTGGTACCCCAGGGTGGGCTCACCGGCTTGTGCGGCGGGGCTCGGCCGTCGCCCGGTTCGGTCGTCCTCTCGCTCGAACGGCTTTCGGGTGTGGAGGAGATCGACCGCGCCACGGCGACGATGACCGTCCGCGCCGGCACGCCCCTCGAGGCCGTGCAGCAGGCGGCGGAGGAGGCCGGGTTCCTGGTACCGCTCGATCTCGGGGCGCGAGGCTCTTGTGCGATCGGCGGCAACCTCTCGACCAATGCCGGCGGCAACCGGGTGATCCGCTACGGCATGGCGCGCGAGATGGTGCTCGGGCTCGAGGTGGTGCTGGCCGACGGCACCGTGGTCTCGAACCTCAACAAGATGATCAAGAACAATGCCGGCTACGACTGGAAACAGCTCTTCTTGGGCTCCGAGGGCACGCTCGGCGTGATCACGCGCGCCGTTCTGCGGCTTTGGCCCCTGCCCGGCTACACCACCGCCGCCTTCTGTGGCCTCGCCGACTTCGCCTCGGTCGTGCGGCTCCTCGAGGAGGCGCGCGCGGGGCTCGGGCCGCTGCTTTCGGCCTTCGAGGTCATGTGGCCGCGCTTCTACGATCTGATCGTGGGCCGGGCCACGGGCGTGCGCGCGCCGCTCGCCGGCCGGCACGGCTACTACGTCCTCCTCGAGGCCCAGGGTACGGAAGAAACGTTCGACGCGCCGCGCTTTCTGGCCTTCCTCGAGCGGATGCACGAAGCGGGGGTGGTGGCCGATGCCGCGGTCGCGCAGAGCCGGGCGGATGTGCGCGCCTTCTGGGCGATCCGCGATGCGGTGGCCGAGTGGAACCGGATCATCGGGCCGCATTTCGGCTACGATCTGGGCCTGCCGATCGGGGTGACCGAGCGCTTCGCGCGCGAGGCGGAGGCGGCACTCCTCGCGCGCTTTCCCGGCACGGTCGCGGTCTTCTTCGGCCATCTCGGCGATTCGAACCTGCACGTGGTGGTGCACGTGCCGGGGGTGGCCGAGCAGCCCTACGGAGTGGTGACGGAAATCCTCTACGGGCTCGTCCGCGCGCACGGCGGCACGATCTCGGCCGAGCACGGGATCGGCACGCTCAAGAAGCATTGGCTGGGTCATGCCCGAAGCGAAGCCGAGATCGCTTTGATGCGAACCCTCAAGGCCGCGCTCGATCCGAAGAACATCCTCAACCCCGGCAAGGTCGTCGAGCCCGGGGCGGGCGGCCGGGGTTCTGCCAGTCGAGACTTCGTCTAGGGCGCGAGCGGTTTCGCGCCCAGCTGGGGGGTGATCGAGCGGGGCGCGAGCTCGCGCGGGAGCGCGCGCTCGACCGCCGCACGGTCGAGCGGTCGGACAGCCTCGACCACGAGCCCGCCCGGGGCGCCGCGCACGATCAGCTCCTTGCAGGGGACGAGGCCGAACGCCCGCCTCGAGGCGCTGGGTGCGGCCGTCGTCGCCGCCTCCGGCAACGACTGG